>JBJOOW010000281.1:0-10663 GCA_046051095.1 Bacteroidota bacterium
CACTCTGGCACCTTTTAAAGAGCCGTATGTACGTGTATCGGAAATGGACTACCGCTTTACCTATGGCGGAAACGGCGGCGTAGCCTTAGGTTATAACTTTGTACCGCAGTGGGGGATACAGGCCGAGGTGCGCTATGGCACAGCCGGACAGAAATACGAAGACAACTTTATTGGACCTGCTACTATACCGGAAGGTACTTTTGGCGACTCGTATACCAGGGTTAATGTAAAACGCGATATTAAACTTCAGTATATACAAATACCCGTAATGGCTAAATGGACCAGCGGCTTTGGCCATACTGCAAAAATGATAGTAGCCTTAGGCCCGCAGTTTAATGTACGCACATATGCCAGCGAACACGTAAAAATTGCAGGCTACGAGTACCTGCCCGATTCACTTGCGTTTACATCTAAAGAGAAATTTAAAAGCTTTGATATGGGCATAGCCCTGCAGATTGGTTGCGAGGTTTATGCCACCAACAACCTGTACTTCGACCTTGGCCTGCAAGGCTATGCAGGGCTACTGGATATAAACGGTAAAGTATTAAAAACACTGGGCTGGTTTAGCCACAACGATGTTAAGTACCAGCAAAGCCACGTAGCCAATGTTGGCCTTATGGTGGGCATACATTATTTATTCGGGCGGGGTAAAGAAGATTATTAGCGCCGCCGCTACTACCCTATTTAGTACGTATAATTTTTTCGAGCATGTGTACGCCTACACGCTCAAGCTGGCTGTGCGCGCCCGGCGTTTTAAGCAGTTGCTCTAAATCGGTAATAGCTACCTGCTCTTTTTCTTTAGTAGCCATGTACTGCGGGCGGTAAGTTTCTATAATATCCAACACCTCGGCATCGCTTACGTTGCATATTACATCCTTAATTTTGTCTATATCGCTTATGGCTGTAATGCTTTTAATAAAGCCCAGTTCTTCGGGTGTAAGGTCGCAATCTACACTGGCTGCGTATAGCAGCAGAAACGCAAGAAATTCGTTATAGGTCCAGTTGGTATGGTTAGTAGCCATGCTTAAATTACTTTGTAAAGTAAAGTTATAATAATATGACAACTACAGGGATAGTTTATGTGTAATTAAACCTTTTTGGCAAGCACTAAGCCCGGCCCAAAAACTACATGGGCATCAGCTTAATAATTTCCGATAGCTGGTCTTTACCCAAAAATTTATTCTGGTAGCCTTTTACCTCCGGGTTGTTTTTAGCGCGCTGTTCATCATCGGGGTTAACCGATGAGGTAAGAATTATCAGCATGATTTTAGATTTCACACTTTCGCTAAACTTGTTGTACTTTTCTAAAAAAGCCCAACCGTCCATACGGGGCATATTCAAATCAAGAAATATTATTTCCGGCAATTCGTGCTCGCCTGCAATACACCTGTTAAGATAATCCAGCGCTTCTACCCCATTCAATACCTTATCGATATTCTCGGCAAAATTATACTTGCGGAAAACTTTCTCCTGAAAATGGTTGGCGTCATCATCGTCGTCAACCAATAGCACTCTGTTAAACTTCTTCAACACGTTTTATCAAGTTATAATGGTGAAATAAAAAGAGCTGCCAGCGCCGGGGGTAGATTCTACCCAAATACTGCCGTGATGTAACTCTACAATTTTTTTACAATATGCTAAACCAATACCACTACCGGCATACTCGTTACGGTTATGTAACCTTTGAAACAGGGCAAATATCTTTTCGGTATCTACCTGCCGTATGCCAATTCCGTTATCGGTTACTTTAAAAGTCCAAATACCGTTTACCTTTTGTGCAGAGATGCGAATTTCGGGGATGACGTCGCTCTTTCTGAACTTAATGGCATTTGTAAGCAAGTTCTGAAAAAGTTGCTTCATTTCCAAAGGGTAGGCTTTCAGTACAGGCAGGGGCTCAATAACTATTTGGGCTTTGGTGTTATTAATCAGCGAATCCAGGTCGGCCAGCACCTGTGCCACAGTTTCGTTACAGTCTACCTGCTGTAATTCTTTAATCTTGCTAAGGCGCGAGTAGTCGAGCAGGCCGCGCATTAACTCATCCATACGAATAGCCGCCCGCGATATACGGTGCAGATACTCAGCCGATTCTTCATCCAGCTTTTCTTTGTACTCGTCAGAAAACAGCTCTACGTAGTTTTTAATAGTAAGCAGTGGCTCGCGTAAATCGTGCGAGGCTATGTAGGCAAACTGCTCCATCTCTTTACTCTTCGATTCGAGAATGGCAAACTTACGGGCTGTTTCTTCGGCTTTTTTAAGCTCGGTAACATCCTGTACGGTACCGCGCAACATATTGCGGTTGCCATTTACACCTTTGTATATTTCGCCAATACCCAGCAGGTGCTTTATGCTACCATCTTTACATATAATGCGATGCTCGTAAACTACACCACGGTTCTGTTCGCGGCCAATGCGTATAGCTTCATCTAATTGTGGCAGGTCATCGGGATGTATGTGCTTGCGGCACTCCTCGTATAGCATTTCGGCAGGTGTATCTTCCATTTCAAAAATATGGTAGTGCTCCTTGCTCCAGGTAAGTGTGCCGGTATCCAGATCAAACTCCCAGCTGCCCACCTTTGCCAGTTTCTGGGCTTCGTTCAACCGTTCTTCGTTCAGTTTTATCTCTTCCTCTACTGTCTCGTGCTGGGTAATGTACAGGTCATAACTCATCAGCAAAAAGCCAAACGTTACAATAGCCGAGGTTAGGTAAGTGGTTAAAAATGTAACTGTCTGCATTATATCGGGCGAGAACATATCGATGTTATGCGATGGATCCCAAAACAGATAATATAGCCCCCTGAACACTGCAAACACACCCGAAAAAGCAAATACAACGCCTGTAAATAAATGCGATTTGGGCCGGCGTTCTCTACCCGAAAGTAATACATAGGCAGAAGCAAACAACAGCACCGCTGTAGCTATAGAAATAACAACCACCCGCATACCGGTATCGGGCTGAACGTATAAAAAATAAGCTAATGCAAGTGTAGATACACTAATGAGGTAAATAACCCAGCGGGTGTTTTTAGAGCGGCCCGTAAAATCGGCAACAATTTTAAAGTAGTACGCCAGCGATGCCTGAAAAAAACCAAGTGCAAGTATAATGGTTACAAAGTCGGGCGCTTTATCGCGCATGGCAAACAGCAGCCACGAGAATGAGTTAAGCAACGATGCTGTGGCCCAGTCAGAAATGCCTTTTATCTGCCGCAGGTAACCTTTAGATACAGCCAAAAGCGCAATGCCAAACAAGCCTGCGCTAAGTATATTAATAATTACAATGGTCCGTGGATCTATGAGCATACTGCACAAAGATATAGTTAAGTTGATATCTTCCTCAATTCTTCAATCACGCGTTGCTGAGGAATGTATTCTTGTTCAAAACGTACGGGGGGATTATGCTTACTTATATATTTGTATGTAGCTTCCTCATGAGGCTGCAAATTAGTAACTTTTCTATTTTTAGGCTTGGGGCCAGCAAGCCAATCTTCTTCACTGCTTTTACAGCTTAAAAGTGTATCTAAATCCATCAAAAATGACTTTACGTGTGGGAAGTAGCCACGTATTTGCGATAGTATCTCTAACCCGTCAGTATCGAAATCTCCCCAATAATAAATCTCAGTTCTATTTAGCCATTCAATATTTTTTAACGCCGCCACATTGTAGCCCTTACCAAATATTATTATTGAATCTTCAACTTTTGGAAAAATAAG
Organism: Bacteroidota bacterium; assembly: GCA_046051095.1. Taxonomy (GTDB): domain Bacteria; phylum Bacteroidota; class Bacteroidia; order Chitinophagales; family LD1; genus Bog-950. The sequence goes on from JBJOOW010000281.1 coordinate 3,708, forward strand.
CGCCGGAATATCATTTTCTATTACGAACACCCGCTTACAGTCAATATTTATCTTGTTCATTTCTATTTCTGCAATCCCAATTTCTTCGTGCCCCTGAAGTAATTGCAAGCTATCGTCTAAAAAACGAATACGGACGAGGTTATGTTTTGACTTCAGTCCAAGTTTATCTTCAAATTTTTCGGCCCGGTAATTAATCAGTTCTGGATCTATTTTATCCAGCAGACTCACTATTGTTTCTGTATTATTCTCAATAAACTTACTGCTCACTTTTGCAGGTAATTCACGCATATACAACCCTGCGTGAGTGTTACTCTGAAAATAGCGACACACCTTTAAAAGATCATTCCATTTATGATGATTACTTACCAGCATTTGAGGTGACTCAAGAAACAGCTCTTTCAAAACAGGGTATTCTGAAATAACAATACTATAATCTGCTTTAAAGTTTTTCACCTCATCTTCCTTATCAATGAATCTTAGGTAATCTCCTTCTGTTTCAAATTTTATGCTGACTATCCTATTACCGGCTTCATCAAAATGATAAGCATACCCATACCCAATAAACTTCTTACTATTATCCGTAATATGTTTAATCTGCTTTAACTTGCTATCCGTGTCTTTATCTGTTGATTTGTCGGAAGGAACGTTCCAGGGGAAAATACTTTTTTGCTCGACAACACTTCGCAAATACTCCCTGTACTTGTTAATGGCCTTTTTCCGTATTCCTTCAACGGTTATCATATTTCGTTATGTAAAATTATCAAATCACAAACGGAATATTGCCTCACAAAGTCTGACAACATCCTTTTTGTTTGTTAGCGGTTCAAATCGCGAACTAACAAAGACAGCACAGGAAACTATTTTGCTTCTACTAATTCCTTCTTACCCTTTTTCTGTTCTTTATACTCCATAATACTCATATCAATCACTTCGCTATTGCGCTTGTTTTTATTTTCCACATAGTGTATTACCGATACGTAATCTTCTACCACATGTATTTTATCAAGCGGGGTAACCACCATTAGCTGAAGGTGTAGCTGCTTACACAACTCCATAAGGTATTTCGATTTCTCGGGATCGAGTTTACTGAAGGCCTCATCTACTGCAATAAAGCGGAACGAGCGAGAGGTGCTGCCACTTTGGTTAATGCCAAACTGGTGCGCAATAGCACTGCCTAATATGGTATAGGTAAGCTGTGCTGCCTGCCCACCCGAAAGGCTACCGCTACTTTCGTATACATTGCTGATGGCGTTATCTTCTATATAATGCTCGGTGGCTTTAAACTCCATCCAGTTGCGAACATCGGTTACCCGTTTACGCCAAGGGTCGTTTTTCTGCAGCTCTTCTATAAACGGACGGATAACTGTAGTAAAGTGTTCCTCCAGATAAACAATATCATTCTCTGCCAGCTTTTGTGTATTAGGCACCCACTCTTTCAATCGTTTACGGAAATCGGTAATCTCCGGCATACGTGTCTGCTGAAGTTGCAATTGGATATAAGTATCAGGATTTGAATTAAATCTAATTCGCGCTAAAGAGCGGTTAATATTATCTATGCTATTACGAATGGTGCTTTCCTGTTCCTGTAGTTTGTTCTGAAAACTGCTAAGGTCTTTAATAACGCTGTTGTTCAGCTCGTTTTTAAAGCGTTTTTCAAACTCGGCCACCTTTTCTTCTTTAATGTTCTTGTACAGGTCTACAAAATCTTTCAGGTACTCGGAGCGTGCTTTCAGGTTGTGGGTTTCATCCATCCACTCGGGGAATTTCTCCTGTATCTCGCGGCTTGGGCGCAGGTAGGTATCCATGGCCTCGTTAATAGTAGTAAACACTTTGCTGTGTTTCTTCTGGGTATCATCCAGTTCGTCCTTCAGCTTTTGCAACGTGTTTTTCTCCAACGTATAAATATCATCGGTCTGCTTAAGCAGCTCATCGGTAAACGCTGCAAGTTTGGCAAACTCTTTCGGCAGGTCGGCGTGTTTACTAAACTCCTGTATGGTAATAGCCAGGCGGCGCATTTCTTCGGCCAGGTTATCGCGCTTGCTTTCTAATAAACGCTTATCGCCTATCAGGGCACCCAGTTCGGCATCAATTTTCTTTTTATCTTCGGTAGCCTGGCGTAGCTTTTTCTCAATATCCTCCAGCGTGCTGTTTTTCTTCAGCAACTCTTTCTTCTCTGCCTCCAACGCCGAAATTTTCTGCGAACACTCTTTCCAATCTATAAAGCTATAGTCGTTATACTCGGCTAATCGTTGCAATGCGTTCATTGCCTCGCTTTCTATGTCGCGTTTACTAGCAAGGTCATCTAAACGCTTATCCAGCAATTCCAGCTCGGCGGCAATAGCGTTGCCTTCGCGCTGCAGGGCCACTATTTTATCGCGGTTATTCCAACCCAATACATAGTTGGCACTACCAGACTTGCCGCGACTATCATCTTTCTCGTGGCGCTTTTTGTTTTTAATAAGGCCACTGGTGGTGATAGCTTTATCTAACCTTGAAAACTCTTCAAGCTTATCACAACAAACGTAATCGAAACTACGAGCAATAAAATCCTCTGCCCAATCACTAAACTCGCTTTTGGGGTTAAAATTAAGTTTGGTAACCACCGTATTTTCGCCGGCAGTGTTCATACTTTTCAAATACTCCTGCTTAGGGTCTACGCGGTAGTAAACCAATTTACCACCCAGGTCGTTATTGTTTACAAATTTATTTACGTCGCGGTAATACTTTTCGGGTACTACCAGGCATTTACCAAAGCTGTGCAACAGTTTTTCAATAGCGGGCTCCCATTGCTGTTCTTCTTTTTGTATTTCTATCAGCTCGCCAACAAAAGGTAATTCCTCTGCACTGGCCTTCACATAATCTAACAGGCGCATACGAATCTGCGCCACATTACCGGTTATTTTATCTTTTCTTGTCTGTAAATACTCTATATCGTCTCTGATTAGCGTAAACCTCTCAGTTTTAACACGGTGTTCTTGTCGAGCATCCAGCAACATCGATTCTATCTCATTCTTCTTCTCAAACGTTTTGTTGCGGGCTTTCTCTATCGACTTATGGTTAGCAATAAATGTTTTTTCGGTAGGGTCTTTAGGCAAACCGCACAGCAACGCCAACCGGTTGTAATCGGCCATGCGTTTTTTGCGGTCTTCGCTTTCGCGGTCAAGGTCCTTAATATTCTCGTCGATAGTTTTAAGCTGAGCCGCCGTAGGGTCTTTCTCTTTAGCTACGTTCAGGCTAAGTATATGCTGGTCCATCGCATCGCGGTCTTTATCCAGCTTTAGCTTTTTACCCTGTAGCAAATCTATTTCACCTTCCAGCGCTTTCACCTCCTGCTCGCCCAGTTCTTTCTGGCGTATTTTAAACCAGGCACGTATAGTATCTACCTTGCGTTCGGCGTTCTGTATTTCGTGGTAAATAGTTTCGTACTCAAAGTAGTTTTTGTATACCGGTTCCAGCAACTGCAACTGGTATTTGCTTTTCTCTATACTGCGGTGGGCAGTAAGCAGGTTCTGGTAGTTCTCCAGCAGCGATTTAAATTCATTCTCAATATCGCCTTCCTCCAGCATGTTGGTGCGGATAAAATCATCGAGGTTACCCAACACCTTAATACCTACCGTTTGATTAAACAGGTTCAGCGCTTTCTCGCTCTTCATACCCAGGTCGTCAATCAGCTTCTGGCTGTATTGAGCAAATGAATCGAAGAAGAAAATTTTGCCGTTGGCTTTTAGTTTTTTGCGCCACTCGCCCTTGCTGTCAAACTGTATATCGTTTTCTATACGCAGTGCACGGTGTGCCACTACATACTCGCGTTGCAAACTGTTGTTTTTAAAATAACGTACTTGAAACGCGGTGATGTTGGCTGTATCGTTACTGCTAAAATTAGCCAGTATGATAGAATACAGATTAGAACGGTCGGGGCGCAGCTTGCTTACTTTAGATGACAATGAATCTTCATCCTGTGTACGCCCATAGTGCCCCTCTACATAACTTTCTTCGGTACGTTCTTTCTTCTTCTCGGCACCCGACGACTGGTTATAAAAACGCTGTGTAGATGGCACCAGCAGGGTAAGCATGGCATCTACAATAGTAGTTTTACCCGAGCCGTTGGCACCGGTAAGCAGACTGCTCTGCCCATCGGGGTTGAGGGTATATATTTTTTCATCGAAGGTTCCCCAGTTATATATCTGTACATAATTTAACCGGAACCCCGCACTATCTTGCTTGGTATCAAACAGACTCCACATGTTGCTTCAGTTTTACTTTCAGTTCTTCTAATTTCTCGTTGCTTATTTTGGCTTTTATTATGCGCTTAACCTCGTACTGGCTGTTATCGTTGTTCAGCTTATCTTCCTGATTAAGATGTAAAAAGCCCAGGTCCTGTGCCTGCTTAATCAGTGTTTCCAGTTTATCCAGTAACCGTTTGCGGTTGGTTTTGTCTTTAAAAAACAAATCCACACGTTCCTTTATCTGCTTATTGGTTACATACAGTTTATCGGTCTGCATTTTCACTTCGTTCTCATCCAGCCATTCGCGCAGCAGTACGCACAACAAACTCATTTCGTAAGTAAGTGGTATACGCCGCACCAGTTGTATAGGGCGTGTTTTATCATCTTCGGCAAACTCGGCCTGGCGTAAAAAGGCATAGCCATCCTGGCGGTTAAGCACCAGCTCTATACCAATTTTACCAAAGTAATCGCGCACCGATGTTTCATAATTAATTACATCGTTCCAGTACTTCTTATCGTCGTCGTAAATAACGCTCTGCAACAGCTTTACTATTACCGATGCATACGCTTCTGCCTTCACAGTTGTCATTTCGTAAATATTATTTCGGGTAATTTAATGGCCTTGTGGCCTTTATCATCTATCTGCACCATCTCTTCCTTATCGCGGTTTATAAACGATTTACCACTACGCGTAGCAATGTTTACATACGTTAGCACCTCCGATAATCCACGGCTTACCGGATATTGCTCTACCACATCTTTCAGTGTAACCTGTTTGCGTTTTTTAAGCAGTTGTGCAATCTGGTTTTCCAGCGCCTCATGATCAATATAGAACTGGCTAACCAGGTTATTCAAATCAACCGATGTAAGGTCTATGTCGGCAGTTTTAAGCGGCTTCGCTTCTATTTGTGCATCCTGCGGCTCCTCGGTAAGCGGACGCTCCATATTCAACTCTATATACGGATAGCCGTCTATCTCCATAAATGCATCGCCGCGTGGTGGGCTATCTTTAGCGCGCAACGCATCGGCTTTAATCTCATTTATCAGGCGGATGGTATTCTTACGCTCCAGCATACTTTTTTCTGCCAGTACCTTGTTCAGCTTATCGGCCAGTTTGTGGTACGAGTTACGCACGCGGTTACCCTCGCGGTTAAGGTACATACGCAGGTGCAGCAGAAAATCGTCCTCTACTTCAATTTCGCGTTCGCGCATAATGGCTATTACCTTACGGATAAGCTCGTTCAGTTCGTCTTTACTGCTATCATCCAGCATGTGGCGATAAAAGGCCTCGAAGCTTTTACCCTGGTCGGTATTGCGCAGGTCGTCCAGCGCATCCAGCGTGTAGTTAAGTATGTTGCCTTTGCTTAACTCCAGATTAGTCTGCTTTTCGTAGATGGTATTTTTGATGGTATTAAAATTCTCATCTACCTCGCGGAAATCGCCGAGCAGGCTGTGTGCCAGGTTGGTAACCTCGTTAAAGCGCGACTTTACATAATAATCTTCGGCGCTGATTACTTTCTGTTCTATTTCCAGCCGGCGAATTTCGGCCTCCAGTTCGCGTTTGCGTGTTTTAAGGGCATCTACTTTCTCTTCCCAGTCTTCGGTGCTGTTTTCGGCTATCTCGCGCAGCTTGTTGAAGATATCCATAAACTTACTCTCGGCACTGATAAACTCCTGCTTGCGTAAACTATCTACCCATTGCAATACCTTCACCGTATCGCTGCTCATGGCGTGGTGGTACTGGCCCTTATCGTCAGGCTCAAACGTTATAAAACCGGCATCGCTCCAGCGCTTAATCAGTAGTTCGGCTTTCTCTTCGTTCTCCAGTACCAGTTTCAAATCGTTATCGTCCTCATCTACATAATCGCGATAGCTTATCTGATCCAGCACATGGCTTAGGCCGCGTACCATTTCGTGGTGCGGTATATGGCTAATGTGCGGATTGCGGTACTGCCTGCGCAGAAAAAACAAAATAAGCGGAGCCTGCCTGGCCCTAAACAACCTAACAGCCACCGGTGAGTTACTCGACTCGAACGTGGCTTTCAGCTTTTCATATTCATCTATCACAGTAACAATATTATAAACAGAAACGACAAAAAACAGGGCTTACAGGGTAGTATGGAAAAGATAAAACAGGAATAAAATTTAACACCACAAACAACTGATAACAAGCACCTTACAAGCACCGCACATAAGCACACCCCGTTAGTAACTTGCTGTACTTTTTTGTATGGAAATTGAAGGGGAGAAAAGAGGCAGCCTCACCCATCTGCCTTCGGCATCTTCCCTCTCTTACAGAGAGGGAAGAACCTACGCATACCGCTTAGCCTATAAAAGGAATTATAAGTAGATGCTCGTTCGAAAATGCTATTACAATACACACATAAACGCACGCAACAGCCATTGTGCCCTTCTGTGTACTGGGTACCGTCTGTAACAAATAAAATAGCCATAGTTTTGTGATAACTTAGTGGTTGAGAAAATGCGCTGTATATATTCAGACAACCAAACTGCCGCGATGAATAAAACAGAATTAGGGATTAGTTTAGAAAGTAATAGTATACCTAAAGAAGCTTATTGCCTAGATGGGGGCTTGCCTAATGAAGCATATTGCCTTAACTACGAAAATGGTATATGGGAAGTATACTACAGCAAACGCGGACGAAAATCCGGTCTGAAAATTTTCAATAATGAACATGATGCATGTAGTTACATTTTCAGGCTATTAGT
>JBJOOW010000282.1:0-2829 GCA_046051095.1 Bacteroidota bacterium
GCCCGTACCAGCATGTAGAGCATGACCTGATAAAGGCGCGCGCTTATGTAGCCACCGGTAAGGCCGGTAGTTTAGATATTGTTTTTGCCCGCCAGTATAACCTGCGTAGGGAGTACGATAAACACCTGCCCTATAACACACAACTGGGCGACAGGCCGGGTTTCGAGTTCCGCATACAAACCTTTACGCTGGATGTGCTGTGGCAACACCGAATGGTAAAAAACTTTACCGGTACGGTGGGCTTTAATGGTATTACACAAACCAACAACTTTAAGTATGGCTACTTTATACCGGCCTTCTGGAATTTTTCGGGTGGCGTATTTGCAGTAGAAAAATGGCACCACGGCAACGTGGGTGTAGAGGCCGGCCTGCGTGTAGATTATAAATGGCTGCAGGCATTTGTAAACCACAACGGCGATAAAAATACCTACACGTTCAACTACGTTATCCCTTCGGGTAGTATAGGGGTAGAATATCATATTAACGAAAAGTTAAAGTGGACTACCAACCTGGGTACTGCCTGGCGCGCACCACAGGCCAACGAGCTGTTTGCCGATGGCCTGCACCACGGTGCTGCATCGGTAGAGCTGGGCGATAAAAACCTGAAACCCGAACTGGCGTACAACTTTACCACCGGTTTACATGCTGCTGCTAAGTATTTCGATGCCGATGTAGAGTTGTTTGAGAATGTAATTACAAGGTTTATTTACCTGCAACCGGTGCTGCCACCAACGCTTACTATACGCGGCGAGTTCCCCACTTACGAGTACCGGCAAACCAATGCATCGTTAACCGGTGCCGATATTGACCTGTGCGCCAAACCGGTGCGCGGGCTTGAGCTGTACTCTAAAACATCGTTACTGTTTGCTTACAACCTGGCCATACACGACTGGATGACACAAATGCCACCCCAACGTTTCGAAAACGGCATACGCTATACGTTGCGCGATTTCCGGCATGTAAAAGAACCTTACATTGGTATATCAGTGGTGAATGTGCTGCAGCAAAAACTGGTGCCGCAAAACGATACCGGTTATGCGCCGCCGCCAAGGGCTTACTGGCTGCTTAATTTCGAAGGGGGCTTTAAACTGCAGTTTAAAAAGCAGGCGGTGCACATAAGCGTTACCGTTACCAATATGGCCAACATTGCCTACCGCGATTACCTGGACCGTTTCCGCTACTTCACCGATCAGAAAGGGGTTAACGCCGCACTACGCATACGCGTACCTTTCTTCTTTCAACCTAAAAACAAAGAACATCAACATTAAATTATTTTTTAAAACAGCAGAACATGAACAAACTTAAAACAGCATTAGCCACTTTAACTACCATAGTACTATTAACCGCCCTGCACTCATGCAAGCCCGAAACCAGCAATTGCGATAACTGCGAGAATGAATTAATAACATCGGTATATGTTACGCTAACCGATAGCGCTACCGGTACCGTAAGCCGGTTTGCTTTCCGCGATCTGGATGGCGATGGCAGTAATGCACCGGTGCAGTTCGATACTATAAAGGTTACTGCTAACCACACGTATAATGCATCGCTGCTTATACTGGATGAATCGAAAACACCGGCCGATACTACCAGCAACGAAATACTGCGCGAGGCTAACGACCATCAGTTTTTCTTTCATGCCCATACTGTACCGGTTACTATTACCTACCGCGATTTTGATTCGCACAGCCCTGCACTGCCTATAGGCCTGCAAACCAAATGGGTGGTAGGCAGCACTACCGGTAACGGCAGCGTGCACATTACACTTAAACACCAGCCCGGTATTAAAGATGGCAACGAAACCACCGGCGATACCGATGTAGATGTAGAGTTTAATACAATAGTGCAGTAATAACTGCGTTATAAGCCGCCCCTGCATGGCATATAAGTTAAGCTGTATTTTGGTTTTAGCTCTCCTCCTTCGCTGCAACCGCAGCGGTTTTTAAGGAGGAGGTGGTAGAGCGTAGCGAGACAAGGTGGTGCTTAACTTATAGTGTTGTAAGCATAGCAGTGTTATACAGGGGCGGCTTTTGTTAACGCTGTACATTGCCGGCAGCTTTGGTTATATTTGGTAACAGAACATGAGGAGTTTACTTACGTTTTTCTTATTGCTGCTGGTTGTTATATCGCAGGCACAAACAACGCTGGATGATATAGCACAAAGCGAACAAAAGGCTTACATGCGTTTGCATAAAGCCGATAGAGAATCGGTCAGCAATTTTGATGTTACTTATACCCGTTTAGAACTGAAGGTAGACCCCAGAGTGAATTACATTGCCGGTAAGGTTACCACTGTATTTGCTCCTTACACCGATATTGTAGCTGTAGAGTTCGACCTGAGCGATACCCTGCGGGTAGATAGCGTAAAGTACCACGGTGCTGCACTGGCATTTATACATAGCGGTAATGTTATTACGGCAACCCTGCCAGCAGTTATACCGGCAGCCGTTACCGATTCGGTTGCGGTATACTATCAGGGTAAGCCGGCATCGGGCAATGGCTTTGGTTCGTTTATACAAAATGTACATAACGACTCGGTACCGATCATATGGACCCTCTCGGAACCTTACGGCGCTAAAGACTGGTGGCCCTGCAAGCAAAACCTATCCGATAAAATAGATTCGCTGGATGTACTGGTTACCACACCGCAACAATACCGCGTAGCCGGCAACGGGCTACTGGTAGAGGAGTTGCAAAGCGATACCAATAAAATATACCATTGGAAACACCGCTACCCTATAGCCACCTACCTGGTTTGTTTTGCAGTTACTAACTACACTGTTTATTCAGATTATGTACCGCTGGGTAATGATACGCTGGAGGTACTTA
>JBJOOW010000283.1:0-2944 GCA_046051095.1 Bacteroidota bacterium
AAGCTGATATGCCTGCTGCTGCGCATTAGCAGCAACTGCTACTTTAGAACCAATACCCTGCACCAACAGCGAGTTACGCTCAACAAAATTGGCCGAGTCGGCAGTAATATTCGTAAGCAGGTCGGTACGGTGTATAGCAAAGCGCTGGGCTATGTAAGTGTTCATAATAGCAATACCAAAGGCACCACCCAACTGGCGCATCATATTATTAAGCGCCACGCCTTGTGGTATATCGCGAGGCGATAAACCTACCACCGCCTGGTTGGTTAGCGTTACCGCCATCATAGATATACCTACCGTACGAACCATCAGCGGGAAAAAGAAATCATCCATACTGCTGTTCATATTGGTCAGGTTGTGCAATAGCCAACCGTATATCATTACTATTATAAAGCCTATGGTAATATATATCTTGGGCGAATCGCCGGCCTGTAAGCGACGGCCAACTATTGGCATTACTACTATAGACGCCAGCGCACTGGGCAGCAACGACATACCCACCATAGTTGGCGTATAACCCAATACACGTTGAAGTAATAGCGGGTACACAAACACCGAAGTAAACAGCGCAAAACCCGATACAAAGGTTAGTAAGGTTGTAAACGTTAGGTTAGGGTCTTTAAACAGCCGGATGTTTACCACCGGTTCGTCTTCATACAACTCCCATAGTATAAACCCTACAACCGATAGCACTGTAATTACTGCAAATATCTGTATGCTTCTGTCGGCAAACCAATCGTTGGCTTCGCCGCGTTCCAGCACATATTGTAACGAACCCACACCAGCCGATAGCAGCATAATACCAATCCAATCAATACTTGGTTTGCTGGTATGGTGTTTAGAGTCTTCTACAAACAAATAAGTAAGCGTAGCTGCCAGAATACCAAAAGGCAGGTTGATATTAAATATTAAAGGCCATGAGTAGTGGTCGATAATTAAACCACCTACTGTAGGGCCCAATGTAGGGCCCATTACTATACCTACACCAAACATAGCCGAGGCTACACCGCGCTGCTCTACAGGGAAAGTATCGAACAATATACTTTGCGAGGTTGATAGCAAGGCGCCACCGCCAATACCTTGTATAAAACGCCAGAACACCAATTCCCACAGGCCCGATGAATTACCACACATTACCGAGGCGGCTGTAAACAGTACAATAGAACCCAGGTAATAGTTTTTACGGCCAAAATACTGGGCCAGAAAGCCCGTCATGGGGATGATGATAACGTTGGCAATGGCGTAGGCTGTAATAACCCAACTGGCATCTTCGATAGTTGCCCCCAGGTTACCCGCTACGTTTGATAGTGCTACGTTTACTATCGAGGCATCTATCAACTCCATGATAGCCGCCGAGATGGTGGTAAACACTATGATTATTTTTGCAAACGATTTCATTTTCTTTTTCTTTTCAATGGTTAAAATGCCATTGTATACAGCAATTAGTATGCTACCGAAACTTCTACACTCATACCGGCATGTAACATGCTGCGGTATTTATCCATATCCTGTATTTCTATTTTAACCGGTATACGCTGTGTAACTTTTACAAAGTTACCGGTGGCGTTATCGGGTGGCAGCAGGCTGAATTTTGCGCCGGTAGCTTCGCTAACCGATACTATTTTACCTTTCAGCGGTTGGTCTTTGTATGCATCTATTTTCACTTCTACCTCATCGCCTACTTTAATACGGTTAAGCTGGGTCTCTTTAAAGTTGGCTACTACCCAAAAATCTTTATCGTTTATTATGGTAAACAATGGGGTACCTGCCTGTACAAACTGGCCTGCATCTATATTGCGGCGGCCAATTTTACCATCGGCAGTTGCGTATATTTTAGTGTAGCTTATTTTAAGTTTCTGCTGTTCTATACGTGCTTTTTTAACGGCTATTTGTGCCTGTGCTTTTTTAAGGCCGGCCTCTGTAACGTTTATGCGCGATTGGGCAACGTTCACTTCATTTTTGCTTACCTCTAACTGCTTGGTAGCCACATCCAGGTTGGCTTTACTATCGTCAAATTGCTTTTGTGTAATGGCACCGTCTTTAAATAAGGTCTGGTCGCGTTCAAAATCGTGCTGGGCTTTATCTTTACGGGTTTGGGCCACATCCAGGTTGGCTTTGGCCGAGGTTACCGAAACGCTGGTGTTGTTCAGGTTGGCACGGGCATTATCAATGTCCGTTTCGGCCTGCGCCAGATCGGCTTCCATTTCTTCTAATTGTAAAGCCAGTTCGCTGTCGTCAATTTCGGCCAGCAGCGAATCCTTTTTTACGTTGGCGTAATCTTCTACATAAAGGGTTTTAATATAACCGGCTACACGGGGTAATATAGGCACAAAGCGCGCCTCTACCTGTGCATTATCGGTTGTTTCGTGGTGCATTTCGAAGTTGATTTTTTTGTAGCCGAAATAGGCAGCTACCACTAAGCCTACTACAAGTACACCGCGTGTTACCAGGGTTTTGGTTGTTTGGTTTGACATAACTTTTATTTTGACGATGCAATAGTAAACCAAGTTGACTAAATAGTCAAGGGGGTTGACTATTATTTTTTAAACTGCTATATTTGTACCCTGAAACGGAGAAAATTAAATTTGAATCGTGATGCTGGATAAGAAGACACAAGCGAGACTGGAAGAACTGATAGCTAAAAGACGCTATACAATTACTAAGGGAATTTATATTACCCACCGCTATGTAAACGACTGGGCTCACCGCAAGTGGAAAGAGGACGGATGGGATGATATACGCCCAGAGCACCTGCGGCTTATCAGTATTATAAGTATGGAGGCCCTTAATATTAATGAGTTATCGCAACGCGCAAGGGTAAGCAAGCAGGCTATGAGCAAAATGGTAGCCACGCTAATAGATAAAGGTTTTATCAGCTACGAAACCGACCCTAAAGATTCGCGCTCCAAAATCATATCTATTACCAAAGAGGGGGTAGACTTTA
>JBJOOW010000284.1:0-11902 GCA_046051095.1 Bacteroidota bacterium
CTTTTATGGCTTTTAAATGGCGGGGGGCTATGTAGCCCGAGGCCCCTATCAGTACAAAGTTTTTCATTCCCCTCAAATATCCCCAAAAATAACTTTATCGCCCGATTAAAAAACCCTTTACCTCTTCAACAATACGCTCCGAGGCCTTGCCATCCCACAGCCAGGGTTTTTCGGCTTTTGGGGCAGGCTTTTCTATCACCTGTTTTACGGCAGCTGTTATGGTAGCGGCGTTCAGTTCCATCAGTTGGTTGGTGCCTTCCTCTATTGTCATTTTCAGTTCGGTGGTATCGCGCACGGTAAAGCATGGTATACCAAAGTACGACGACTCTATCTGCACACCACCCGAATCGCTGATGATGCAGGCGCTGTCTTTCATCAGTTTCAAAAATTCTATGTAGCCCAGTGGCTCGGTCAACTTAATATTAGGGGTGGTAATTTTTTCTTTAAGCCCGCTGGCCTCCAGTCGTTTTAAGGTACGCGGGTGAACGGGAAAAACAACCGGCATCAACGCCGATATGTTTACCAACGCATCTACTATTGTGCCCAGGTTGGTATCGTTATCTACATTAACCGGCCGGTGGAACGTAACTACCGCATACGGGTTGCTTACCCCCAGGTCGGTTAGTATGGTGCTACGTTCTACTACCGGCAGCATCTCTATCAGCGCATCTACAATGGTGTTGCCTACCAGTTTTATTTTTTGTTCGGCTACACCGGCTTTGCGTAAAAAATCTACCCCCACCGGTTCGGTAACAAATAATAAATCAGATAAAGCATCGGTTAGTATACGGTTGCGCTCTTCGGGCATATCCATATCGCCGCTGCGCAGGCCGCTTTCTATATGCGCTACCGGTATACGCAACGATGCTGCTGCAAAGGCACAGGCAAAGGTGCTGTTTACATCGCCTGGTACAATCAGCATATCGGGTTTGTACTCCAGTAATATCCTTTCGGTTTCTACTATTATTTTGCCTACCACCTCGTTGTTACTGCCGCCGCCTATACCCAGGTAGTAATCGGGTTTGCGCAGTTTAAGCTGCTCAAAAAACACATCGCTCATCTTCTGGTCAAAGTGCTGGCCGGTATGCAGTATACGGTATTCGAAACCGGCATCTGCAAATAGTTTTTCCAGTTTCACTATCTTAATAAAGTTGGGACGTGTGCCCACACAGGCCAGTATTTTTTTCATAGTCCGTTTAGTATTTCTGCCAGCACCTTAGCCTGGTTGTTTCTCGAATAGCTCATTATCCTTTCCTCGTTTATCGGGCACTCTACCCTGCCTTTGCTCAGCAGATCCTCTGTCATACGGCTAAGGCTGTTGTATACTTCGGTTTCGGTATTGCAAATTACACCGGTGCCGGTATCGTTTACAGTTTCTTCTATAATGTCGTTATCGTTAGGGCACAATAATACAGGTTTCTTAAAACACAGGTACTCGTACAACTTGCTGCTGGGTATACCTTTTATACCCTGGTGCGCCACCATTAAAAAAGCATGCGAACGGTTTTGTATATCAAACACCTGCGCACGCGGTATACGTTCGGTAATGTGCAGTGTATGTTCGTAGCCTTTCATGTTACTGCGCACTCGTTCTGCCTGTACGGCGTCGTACGCCAGGCCCGGAAAATTTAAGCGGAACGTTAGTTTGCTACCGTATTTATCTACAGCTTGCTTAAAGCCATTTAAAAACAGCTCTATAGGTTGAGTGGGATACAGCGTACCGTTATAGGTAACAGCCAGCTCGGTTGGCAGGCTTTGGTCGGTTACTTTGGCAAGGTCATCTTCAGTAAAGCCATTCAATAATGTTTTGCCGGGTATGCCCGTAAAGCCCGAAATTTTTTGCGCATAGTATGGCGATATGGTAGTGGTAACCGATGCAGTGCCCACCCATTTTTTTTCACTTTTACTTTCTATACCAAATATAAAATTGGCCAGTGCATTGGCGCGTATGGCTATATCGCTGGTGCTCCAGTCGTCGCGGTAATCGGCCACCCATTTTAGTTGCGGAAACTTTTGCTTTAACCGGTAGCCTATAAAAAACGATACAAACGGGTTGGCTGTTATAACCAGTTTATCCAACCCCGGGTTTTGCTCTATCAGTTCAACAGCCTTATCGTAAAAATTACTGAATGGTACTACACGCAAAAAGTAGTTCTGAAAAACCAATTCGAAAAACGACAGTGCTTTACGTAGCAAGCGGTATTTACTATCGCCGTGTTGGGCATATATTTTATCTTTTAGCGATGCCCGATAGGGCAGGTAGTATACGGCACTTTGTTCGGTTACTACGCTTTTCTCTTCGCTGCCCGAAGATTTAGAAATGTCGGAAGGTTTATTAATGGCTACATCCCAGTTGCGGGTTATTACCATAGGGTAATAACCATACTGGCTCAGGTATTTGGCCCAAGCGGCCGGCCTGGCCGATGCCGTAAGGTTACATGGTGGGTAGAAATATGCTATTATCAGTACCTTTTGCATAAGCTATTGCCCTGCAATTAACGCCGGATGCGTTACAATTTCAAATTTATTGGTTACGCGGGCTAAAAAATTATCCAGTATATCCAGTGTATAATCCGATACCAGTTTGGGGTGCGATATAATATGCAGGTGGTTGTTCTTCTCCAGCTCACTTACGTAGTAGTCTATTTTAAAGCTGTTCATACTTTCTACCGAGTACGATTCGGTATGGCTGAATTTGCTGTGTACAGCGGCGCTGTCAAACGTTATCTGGTTGCCCGATGGCAGACCATCACCATAGCGCTGCCAATATTTGTAGCGGCTGGTAAGTCTGTAGTACAAACCCGATACTACTTTGCGCCAGCCCTCTACCCGGCATTCGCGTAGCGGAAACTGTACAAAACTGCCATTGGCTACTTCCCGGGTTACATCATCTTCAAATTTATAGTAGTGTTTATCGGGTGTGCTGGTAAAATCGAAATTGTAGCTGTTATCGGGTCCGCTGCATTTGGCGCCTGCCTGCACGCTAAACTCGTACTTAATGCCGTGCTTTAAAAACTGTTTTTTAAATAAATTGAAGGGTTGTATAAACAAGCCACCTGCTCTAAAGCCGTTAATCTGATAGTCTGCTTTTACAGGCTTAATTATATCAAGCAATAACTGCGTGGTACTGTCAAATACATAATCCTGCTGCTCTGGCGTAAGGTTGCTTAATGCAAAACGGCTTTTATCTGCAAGGTTCCATACGTTGGCTTCGGCATTATACTTAGCATCTAACCAATGTGGGTGCAGGTGGTTGTATAACAGGTGGCCACTACTTACCATGCGCTGTATCTGCGCCGATACTTTTTCAAAATCTATCCGCGCTTTTTCGTGCTTGATTGCTTCTTCTTTTAAGCGTACCAGATACAGGCTATCAATAAAAAATATACCGGTACAAGCATGCTTACCCAGTATGGTTAGTATTCTATCGGTAGGTAGTAACGAGCAGTTTTGCAGCGAGCCGCTATTGGCCCCCAGGTAAAGCTCGTAATCAAATGTCAGTAGCAGAGTTTTCTTCACGTTTACAATTGGCTGTCAACAATATCTTTTGGTACCGCGCTACCGTTTAACCTGCACCTAACCCAAAACAATGCATCATAAAGTTTGCAAAGCAAGGGGTTCAGGTCTTTTTTCCAGATGTATCCATCGGTGGTTTCGGCCCCAAAGCGGCGCTTAAAGTCTTGTATACCTTCAAATTTCGTGCCTTCTACGTTTTTATAGCGCGCACCACCTAAAACAAAGGTTGGTATGCCTTTTTGTTTTAGCAGTTTCATGCAGTCCCAAAGTATTTTTTTGGTAGAGCCTTTTAGTTGTGTACGCGCTTCGGAACCGGCATACATGTAGTACCCCGCATACGCTGTGTGTACTACAAATACACCAGCCTCTATTTTGCCATTGGCATAGGCGTTGGCACATATCACCATTTCTTCGCCCAGCGTGTTAAACATATCTTCAAAAAAGCTTTGAGGTTCGTAGCTAACTCCCTGGCGTTTGTGCGTATCGGCATAGCATTGTGCAAAGGCCCCTATCTCATTTTTACCAAATCGCACTTCTATTCCTTCCTTTTCGGCTTTACGTATCTGTGTTCGGTACTTATTGTCGAACGCGGCAAATATCTCGTCTTCGGTACGGGTAAGGTCTACAGCAAACACGCCAAGCTCAACTGCTGTACCACCTGCCGGGTAAGTATTATATACCGATATGGTAGAGCCGGGCTCTATCCGCATACACTTTAACTCTTTAGCACAGTACGCGGTTACCGCATCTATAAATTCTTTTTCGTGCTCTGCAGTAGGTTTGCCGGCAAGCGTTATAGGTGCATGGGCAAAAATACCTACGTAAAAAGACCGGCGCTTAGATATAGTAAGGGGTATAAAAATCTGCTCAGCCTCATCGCAAAGTATGTGGTATGTAAAACCACGCTTACGGGCAAAGGCAGCATAGGGTATACTAAACGGAAAAGGCGATTTAACCAGTATGGTGCTGGCTATCTTCTCATCAACTATTTTTACTTTCATCAGCCGGTTTTTGCAGTATCAGCAGAAAACTGTTTTCAAGGGTATCAAGGCGTGTCTCGGTTCCATCAGGAAAGTAATAGTGCTTAGTGTCGTACCAGTTTACTTTCCTGCCGTCGTAAAAGTGTTCGTGCTTTACAACGTTGAATTTTTTAGTTACTACTTTATTTATCCGGTGGGGCGAATACTTTATGTACGTAAGGTTTGGATACAGCAGGTCTATAAATTGCATAGCCTGGCTGTATTGTATAAATACATAACCACCGGGGTTAAGGTCGTTATATATTTTATCAAAAAAACGTTCCAGCCTCGAAGGTTCAATATACATAGTTACACTAAAACTACATATCAGGTTAAATTTTCGTGGCGAGTTGAACTGTGTAACGTAGTTAGAATTGAACAGGTGCGCTTTAGGTAACGATTTTTCTGCCACATCCAGAAAATCTCTGTTAAGGTCAATCCCGTACAAATAAAATTCTTCGGGCGCAAATCGACTTAAAAAAAGCCCTGTACCACAACCAATATCAAGTATTGCCTGGCCGGGTTTAATATTTTGGTGTGCAAAATCCACTAACCTGTCCTGCGCTTCATCTACCAGCTTTTGTATGGCCGGCAGGTGCGAGTAGCCCACGTTTTCCTGTGGGGTAAGCGAATCGACATACTTTCTTACACTATAATTGTTTATCGAGAGTAGTTCTTTAGGCAAATGATCGAGCGACAAAGCAATTAATACCCAATTGGTGAATGGATTGTTAAGCGCTATTGAAGCTATTTTGTGGGTGAGTTTCTTGAAAAATGCAGTCATTTTCTATCTTGCGCAAGATGCACAAACATAGCAAAAAAACAAAAGTATTCTTCTTTACTTTATTTTATCCCTTCACTCATGATGGAGTTTTGTATGATGCCTATTTGTTAAGCGAAGCTGAACAACTTTCACGTAATTTTGATGAAGTGATTGTGTGCTCAACAAGCAATGAACATAACGGGCAGGTTAATGTTGCTTCAAATGTAACGGTGCATCATCTTACTAACGATATAAAACCGGTTGATAAATTAAGGCTTGCAGGCCTGATGTTACAGCCTTTTTTTATTGCCGAAATAATAAATCTGCATAAGGTATACGGCCGTGGTATCAATATACAGCTTGTTAAGGCGGTAGCAGCTTATGCTGCCAGAGCAGGCAAAATGAAAGCTTTTTTGGAGGAGCAACTGGCAGCAATAGATTTTGAGAAATACGACGTAACTGTTTATTGCTACTGGAATTTTGAATACGCGCTGGCAGCCACGCTTCTTAAAAAAAAGTACACACTTAAAACAATTGTGCGCACACATAGCCTTGATTTATATTTTGACAGGGTGCCGGAAAATTACCACCCGTTTCGCCGGTATGTGTACTTAAACAGCAATCTGTTTTTGTTTATATCTGAACAGGGCAGGCGCTATTTTTTTGAAAACCACCATATAACAGCCGCTCAACAGGTAAAGGCATTGGTTAATAGAATAGGCACCCGGAACAATATGCCGCAATATAAGCACGATACTCACCGTATTGTTCTTTTAAGTAATGCATGGATACAGCCTCTTAAACGTATCGATTTACTGGTTAAAGCGCTTGCCTTAATTGATGATATAGAGATTGAATGGATACATGTAGGCGATGATTATGGCACAGGACGTTTTCCGGCACTTAAAAAACTTGCTGCCGATTACCTGGATACAAAACCCAATGTAAAGTATGAATTTGTAGGCCGTAAAACACTACAGCAGCTGTACGAAATTTATACTAACCGCAGGGTTAACCTGTTTATTAATTTAAGCACTACAGAGGGCACCCCGGTATCTATGATGGAATCGATAAGTTTTGGTGTGCCTGTAATTGGTACCAGCGTAGGAGGTGTGCCCGAAATTATTGCCGATGGGGTAAATGGATTGCTGATACCTGCCGAAATAAACGAGCAGGATGTGGCTGGTAAAATAAAGCAGTGGTTTTATATGACTGCCGAAAAGAAAGAAGAGATGTCGGCAAACGCACGCCGCATCTGGTCCGAAAAATTTGACGCCGATAAAAACAGCCGGATATTGATAGGCGCAATATTGATGGCCTAATCTTTTTTCTTACTCATATAATAGAATTCCCTCATTTCAGGGTATTCCTCAAGCAAAGCTTCATCAAGTTTTCTGGTATCGCCAATTATTTGTGCCGGGGTTCCACGTAAAATTGAGTAATCGGGAAAACTACCTTCTACAAAGCTATATGCACCAACTATACAGCCTTTGCCTATTACGGTGCCCGGCATTATTACACTATGCGGCCCAATAAAACTATACTCGCCTATAGTAACGGGCCCGTAGGCAAGCCCCTTCATTTTAGTGCCCCAGTATTTAATGTACTTATCGCCATACATGCGCAACGCATTGTGCGATGAGTGGGTAAGTATACTAACGTAGTTGGTTATTTGAGAGCCTTCTCCTATACGCACTTTATCAAAACCATCAATGTAGTTAAAGTGCCCTACAAATACGTTGTTTCCCAACGTAACATTTATTGGGTTAGATATATGCGTGATGTTGCTTACGCGCGTATCGGTTAGCCTTTCCCTGTCTTTATTGCGGCTGTAACCAATCATCTCGGGCTTAATAAGCCTGAGGAACCGGTATTTAATTCTATCTTTGATATTGTCGATAAATTCCATTGTAGCTGAGTATGAATAATCGGACACCCAAAACTATTCTTTTTTTTTCATTGCACTATCCTTTTCACTTTTCTGATAGTTATCTGGATGATGAATTTAACTTACTTGCTCAAAACTTCGATAATAGAATTGTAGTTACAGCCAATACTTTTTCGCACGAAAAACGCCCAATGCCCGAAGGGGTGGTATTATATCGCTACAATGCTCATCAAAGTCGTGTATCTGCCGGTGTGGCATTGGGGCTATTGTTTAAACCATTTTTTTACAACGAAATTTATTCCCTGCTTTTTAAGTACAAAATACCAATTAGTATAACTTTATTAAAAGAGTTGGTGGCTTTTTATGGCAGGGCACAAAACACATCTGATTTTGTTAATAAATTAATGCATGAGCAACGTATTGATGTGAACGGCTTGCTGATTTATAGCTACTGGATGCTGGAAGGTAGTTTTGCAGCTGCACTTTTGCGCCAGCGGTATCCTCAAATTAAAACAATAGCCAGAGCCCACTCGCTGGATGTTTATTTTGAACGTACAGCTATTAAATATCACCCGTTTCGCAGGTTTATTCTTAGCCGGCTTAACCGGTTATATTTTATTTCAGAAAACGCACGTTGCTATTTTACAACCAAACACTTTTTAGCCAACGAGGAGAAAATAAAAACGGCAATTAGCCGCATAGGCTTTAATGCGCACAATAATTTTATAGATACCTTGCCAACTAATACCTTAAGGATTATTAGCGTAGGCTATGTGCAGGCACTTAAGCGTATAGATTTAATAATTGATACACTGGCTATAATGGATATAAATGTAGAATGGGTGCACGTAGGGCATAGTAACCACAACGAGCAGGACTTTGTGGCTATACAGCAGTATGCCCTGCAAAAGCTTGGCGCCAAACCAAACATTAAATACACTTTTACCGGTAAAACCGAGAAGAAAGATTTGTTTGCGCTGTACGAGCAAAAGCCATTTGATGTGTTTTTGAATGTGAGCGAAACAGAAGGTATACCGGTATCTATGATGGAGGCAATGAGTTATAGTGTGCCGGTTATTGGCACTAACGTAGGTGGTGTGGCAGAGATTGTGGATGATGGTGTAAATGGTTTTCTTTTACAACCATACACCAATGCTACCGAAGTAAAACAAAGCTTACTGCGCTTTATGGCACTTGGTGCTGCAGAGTATAAAGCAATGCGCCTTAAGGCATTTGAAACCTGGAACACTAAATACAACGCAGAGACAAACAACCGTAATTTTGTAAGCAGTGTTATGGCGTTATTTAATAAGCGCGCTTAGTATCGTGTCGTACTTTTTTACCACTTTGCTCCATGTAAGGTTTTCTTTAGCATTATGGTAAGCCTTCTCGCCCATTTCAATTCGCCGGGTATTGTCCGATAGGAGAGTAGTTATTTTATCTGCAATACCCATCACATCTTTTTCTTTAACCCCCAAACCGGTAATACCTTCAATAATAGCTTCGCCGGGGCCGCTTTCGCTGGTAACTACTGCCGGTTTTTTGCATAGAGCGGCTTCTATTATTACTATACCAAACCCCTCTACATCGCCATAGTCGGTGGCTACACTGGTTAGTACAAATACATCGCAGGCGTTTACCCACAGCAACAATTCATCTTTTAATACCCGCCCGGTAAAGTGTACTACCGACGTAGCACCAACCTCATGGGTAACACTTTCCAGATATGGTTTTATGGTAGGTGGCCCAACGCAATAGTAATGCGCATTAGGTATATGCTTTACAATTGCGGGCATTGCCCTTATTACAAACTCGTGCCCTTTGCGTGGCTGTACATTGCCTACTGTTAATATTACTTTTTGTCCGGCTAAGCCTTTCTCCTGTTTAAATTTCTCAATGGTTTCTGCAGGTAGCGGATAAAAAAGTTCATCATCGCCGCCGTTGTGTAGTATATGCGTGTTTTTATTAACAACACCTATGCTTTCGGCTATATGCCGTGTATAGGCCGATACATGTATCAGTGCATCGGCACTGGTAAATACTTTATTATTTATTTTATGCGATCGGTCGCTCATGGTTACTATAAATTCGGTACCATGGCCAATAAGTGCTGTTTTGGTAAATGTAAGTTTGCCTGTTAACACAGCAAACCAGGCGCCGTGCTTACCGGTGCCAATTATAACACCAGGGCGCTGCGTAATAGCCGCCCAAACCAACTTAAACAGCTTTAATAGCAGTAGGGCCATACTTGGTGTAGGAAACAGCCGTATAACCTTAAATACCGAGTTGCGGTTAAATTCCTCTATTTCATTATCGGGGCAGTTGCCTTGCTCAGAAAAAACAGTTACCTGCCAGCCAAGTTTGTGTAGTTCTTTAGCAAGTTGGTAGGCATGCGAGCCTATACCGCCAGGGCCGGGTAAAAATTCGGTACTTACAATAAATACACTTTTGTTTTTCATGAACCTTTTAAGGGTAGCTGTTTCAGCAAAAGTAAATTTGTAGCGCGTAAACCCAAGTATTTTATTATAACAATGCAGTGGCCTTTTTAATGCCACCCGGCAACAGTAGTTTGGTAAGTATATTTAACCTATACCTGGTTTGAAAGTGAGACGGATTAGCCCAAATAGCCTTAATAACATTGCTTATAGCTTGCATACGGCCATCTGTATAAATGTAGTATTTGGCTATGCCGAAGTAACAGTTGCTTAATAACTGGTTTTTAATGCTGTTGTTTATTTTATGGCCCGGGTGGTTATGCGCAAATACTGTTTTAAGCATGCGTAACTGGTGCGGGTAGCTGTTGTAGCGTTTTACGTTTACCGAACGCTCATCATGATCCACCACAACTATGGTATATTCATCATCTACATATTCAAATGGGTATTTGTCGGCTATGCGTAGCCACAGCTCCATATCCTCACCTATATGAAAGCGCGTATCGTACTGGTATTGTTTAAATATGCTTTGGTGTACACAGGTTTGCTGGCTGTGTATTACCGACGTGGCTATATGGTTAAATATGTTGTTGTTAGTTTGTTTTTCGTTGCGTTTGGTTCTGCCAGAACCATTCTCTACAAGCATGCCTGTATAATAAACCGCTACAGGAAACTGTTTTGCTTGTAACGTATTATACAGGCCCTGTAGCCTTTCGGGCAGGTAGTAGTCATCGCTATCTAAAAAACATATATAGGTGCCAATTGCGTTTTTTGTACCATTGTTTCGTGCGGCACTTCTTTCTGCATTATTCTGGTAAATGTATTTAATGCGGGCATCGGTATATTGGCTAACCAACTCGCGCGTATTGTCCTTCGATCCATCATCTATAATAATAAGCTCCCAGCTATCGTATGTTTGCTGCAACACACTATCAATAGCCCTGGGCAGCAAATCGGCCCGGTTGTAGGTAGGTATTATAATACTAAAAAATGGTTGGGTAGTAGTGCTCACTTTTTCAATACAGTTTTAACCCAAAATTTTATTTGTTGTAACAGGTTTAAAGGTTTGTAGCTGCTTAGTACTGAACTAAAATACAACTTGTACGATTGCCCTGTTACAGTAGTATTATACGTTGCGTTAAACCATAAATCTGCCAGGTATTTTCTGAAAAAAGGTTTATCAAAGTAGCCTGTTTTTTCGTTGCCTTCTAACATCCTCTCCAGCAATATACGTGCGTGGTTAAGGTAATTTACATCTGCTTTATACTCATGTTGCCCCAGTGTGCGGTATATTTCAAGGTCGGCTTCGGTAGCTATTACGCCGGCATGTTCAAATAATCGTTGCTTTATCAGTGTGCTCTTACTGTTTTGTATGTTTTTGTTTTGTTGCGATACACTTTGCAGGTGTGTGCGGTAGTGTACTAACACTTGCTGTATGTTTGCCAGCTTATATTTTTCGCCAATGCGGGTAAAAAAGTCGTAGTCTTCGGCGTGTATATAAAAGGGATCGAACTTTACATCGAAACTTTGCAGTGCAGCTTTACGCAGTATAACCGAGGGGTGGCAAAAGTGGCATTGATAAAGCATTTTGGCCATAATGTGGTTATGCCCGTCAACGTATTTTACGGTATCGTTTCTATCGCCAAACATTTTAAACCACGATCCACAAATAGCCACTTCGGGGTTTTTCTCCATGTAGTCGTATTGTAATTGCAAACGGTTAGGTTCGCTAATATCATCGGCATCCATCCGGGCTATGTATTTGCCTGTTGCCATATCTATACCTTTATTAAGTGTGGCTATCAGGCGTAGGTTGGTTTCGTTTTTTATGTAACGAATTCGTGGGTCGTTATAACTAAGTATTATTTCTTCCGATTTATCGGTAGAACCATCGTTGATAATAAGAAATTCAAAAGCAGTAAATGTTTGAGCCAGTATACTATCTATAGCTTCACGTAAATGTACACCTGCATTATATACCGGCATTAATACTGTTATGGCAGGTTGTGTCATTGTTGCAAAAGTGCTTTAAATATGGTTTCAACTTTTCGGGCTCTTTCTTCCCAGTTGTAATAGTTGCGTAAAGCAAATGCGTTTTTTTCAATGCTATATAGCAGTTCGCGGTTTTGGGTTGCGTTTAGTATTGTTTGGGCAAATTGTATTGTGCTATTGGCTACAAGGCAATTTTTATTGTGTTTCATAACCTCCATACCTCTTAAGCCTTCGGTAGTTGTAATTACTGCTTTGCCTAATGCTATGTAATCGCAAAACTTGTTGCGTG
>JBJOOW010000285.1:0-3544 GCA_046051095.1 Bacteroidota bacterium
CGAATCTACAGGTTTGCCAAAGTATACGTAGGCGGCCGATTTAATACCAAAGGCGTTGTCGCTAAACGGCACGGTATTAAAATACATAGCCATTATTTCTTCTTTGGTATAGCTGCGTTCAAGTTTTACAGCAATAATCCACTCCTTAAGCTTTCGAAACACCAATTGTATTTTACTAAGGTGTTCGCGGGGGAAAAGGTTTTTTGCCAACTGCTGCGTAATGGTGCTGCCGCCGCCGCCGCCATCGCGGCCAACCAGGCCTTTGGCTACACGCATCAGTGCGCGTAGGTCTACCCCCGTATGGTCGAAGAAACGGATATCTTCGGTGGCCAGTATGGCATTTTTAAGGTTGGGGTTTATGTTTTCGTAAGCAATGTTGCTGCGGTTTTGCAGGTAAAATTTTCCTATCACCTGGTTGTCGGTACTTATAACTTCGGTAGCTAAACTATTGTTTGGGTTCTCCAAATCTTCAAACGTTGGCATATAGCCCATTTTGCCAATAGCTATCAGCCAGAAAATACCTACAACTGCTACCACACCAAATGTAAAAGCGCTCCAAAACGCCACCAGAAATTTTCTGTTCTTCATCGCGAAGCGAATGTAAAAAAAAGCCGGCAGGCAGATAACAGTGCCTTAAACAGTGGCCAGAATAGATGGCATTTGAAAGAGAAATTTAAATGTATTTTAGCCGCAAGCCGTTAAATGGTTATAGTATATATGCTGAAGAATTTACTTAAGCGGGCGAAGAATGCCTTTTTGTGGGATACCCTGGCAGAACTGAACGATATTAAGCAACAGCTTGCAGAGCAAAAACAAATGGTAACATCGTTGGTGCAGTTAAACCAGGCTGTGTTGCAAAATCAGTTAAAAGATGCTGTTGCCGCTAAACCCGATGCCAAAACTTTATTGAGCGACCTATCGGTAAAAGTACACTCGCAGTTTGAAGAAGACGGTTTATTGCTGTTGTTGTTTTCTATTATTGGTACTACCAACAAACAATGTGTAGAGATTGGCTGTTCGGACGGACGCGAATGTAATACCACCAATTTTATTTTATACCATGGCTGGAAAGGGCTATTGTTAGATGGTGACAAGGGTAATGTTGACCGCGGCAATAAATTTTTTGGCAGCCACCCCAATACTAACTTTAATCCGCCCCAGTTTAAACAAGCCTGGATTACCAAAGATAATATTAACGACCTGCTTACCGGCTTTGGCTTTAGTGGCGAAATAGACCTGTTAAGTATTGATATTGACGGTAACGATTACCACATACTAAATGCAATTACGGCCATACAACCACGTGTGGTACTATGCGAAGTAAACGGCTGGATACCGCCAACAGTAAGTAATACTATACCCTATAAAGAGGACTTTTATTGCTGGGATAAACCATACCCCGAAGTGTTTTTCCGCAGCCTGTCGCCGGCGGCGGCTGTAAAACTTATGGCGCAAAAGGGCTACCGTTTGGTTGCCGCACACCGCGAAGGATTTAACCTGTTTTTTATTAAAAACGAACTGGGCGGCGAGCAGCTACCTACCATAACTGCCGAAGAGGTATATAACCGTGTAATTACCGATGGCGGACGGAAGATATGGAACGATGTTAAAGATATGCCCTGGCTAAACGTTTAATATGCGCCAATATGCAGCATACAGGTTAGGTAGTTTATTAGCGTAGGGTAAAATGGCTTCCGTAAAAAAAAATGTTTGGTAACTTACTATATTACTGCTATGAGAAACGTATGGATAGTATTTGCCCTGGCTTTGTTTTTAATAGTTGGTTCATCTTTTAATATATACCGGGCAGCCAGCCTTGAAAGACTGATGAAGAAAATGAATGCTTACCTGGAGGCTGAGAAAGCAAACATAGAAACCGGTAAGCCAGCTTTAAAGTTTCCGGTAAGCCAAAGCCAGTTTAGTAAAGCCAAAGGCCCCGAGCGCAAAATTGTGGCCGAACACCAGCAATACATTGAAGGCTTTTATACAGAATTAGATAAGTACTACAAAGTTACCGGCACCGCCGAACGCAAGGCTGCCTTTAATGTAGTGGTTAAAAGCTGCATCAACTGCCACCAGCACGAGTGCCCGGGGCCTATTATCAGAATAAAGAATAGTTTATTTTAGGCACTTACAGTTCTACTGTACAATTGTTGTTTTAGTTTTTACACTATGCGCGCTGAAATAACCCAGAGCAGATGGCGTAAAGTAGCTATCGGGGTTGGCAGGTGCTGCGGGTGCACCAAAGTTACCGCTGTTTTGGTTAAATTGATCGAAGTAGGTGTATGCTTTTTCGGTTATGCTTAGCAGGTTTACCGTTAAGGTATCGCCGGTTTTATAATCGCTGTGGGGTACATTGAATGTACGTAGCTTGCCATCCCACAGGCGGTCGCGGTGTACATCAAATCCGGAACTTTGATCACCGTTAAGAAAAGAGATTACCCGATAGTAGTTTGTTACGCCACCCGGGTCCTGCACCTGTATTTCGCCATTCTTTTTTGTCTCGCCCCCAAAATCGGTTTCTTCTTTTACAATAATACTATCAATATCAACCGGTGGGTTTATGTAGCTGTAGGCTTCGTAAGTAGTGCCCTCTACCGTAGCCTGCAGGTGGTAGGTACGGCCAATTACGCCCTGTATGCTGGTTGTGGCATATAAGCCTGCAAAGGCTTCTACCAGTGTATCGCTGTTACCGGCATCATCGCTTATTATTACCTGTGCGCCCGATAGGCCTTTAATGTTATTGCTATCATCAAACCGTACCGATTTGGTGATGATAACATAGTGTGGGCCGGGCTGGTCGCTCAGGTTGGCCTCTATTACTACCTGCGGCTCGCCGTTTTTTAGTTTCAGGTCTATTTTTTCCTGGCACGCTGTTGCAATAACAGTCGCAACAACCAGCAATAAGGCATACTTTAATTTATTTCTCATTTGTTTTTCTTCTTTATAGGTGCAACACTAAATTTAAAGTTGTAGGTAATTGACGGTACTATGTAGAACAGAAACGTTTTTTGATAGTATGTAGTGCCTTTATCCGAGTCTACCTCAAAGCTTATGGTATAGGCGTTTTTACGTGCGTACAGGTTGTAGATGCTGATGTTCAGGTCGTGCTCCCAGGTTTTACGTTTTTTAAGTACAAACGTGGCAGCAATATCTAAGCGGTGGTAGGCCGGAAAACGATCCTGATTACGGTCGCTGTACACCGGCGAAATACCGCCACCTATAAAGTATTTGCCCACTGAATAGGTGGTTGCCAAACCGGTATAATACACCCAACTGGCCGATACGTTAATGCGCGGCGTAATGTCGTACATTAATACAATGCTTAAATCGTGTGTGCGGTCGTAGCGCGATGCAAACCATGTTTCGCGGTTTACTGTAGGGAACTTACGTTCGGAACGCGACAGCGTGTAGCTAACCCAACCGGTAAATTTGCCGGTACGTTTTTTAAAGAAAAACTCGGCACCGTAGGCACGGCCAACACCAAACAGCAATTGGTTTTCTACAGTTTCGTTGGCGCGAAGCGTGGCTCCGTTTTTGTAGT
>JBJOOW010000286.1:0-3183 GCA_046051095.1 Bacteroidota bacterium
CGCCACCGTACCGATTTTTATGTGCCTAAAGCGTACCGAGAATACAGTACCGGAAAGGTGCTGGTAATGGAGTTTGCCCGTGGCTGTAAGATTACCGATGTAGACCAGTTACGCGCCTGGAACATAAGCCCTGCCCGTATTGTAGAGAAGGGAATGGATATATACCTGTCGCAGATATTTGAGTACGGGTATTTTCACGGCGACCCGCACCCGGGTAACGTACTGGTAAACCCCGATGGCAAAATTATACTGCTCGATTTTGGTATGGTGGGGCAGCTAATGAAAAAAGATAAGTATGCCTTTGCAGGTATATTTATTGCCATGAGCCGTTTTGACGCCCGCGAAATGGCTAACCAGTTGCGTAAGCTGGCCGTAGAGGATAACATAACCGATATGCGCCAGTTTGTGTACGACCTGAACGACCTGATAGAAGACTATGCCCACCTGGATGTTAGCGAAAGCTCGATACAGGATGTAATTGAACGCCTGCAAAAAATTATGTACGATTACCACATTACCGTACCTGGTGGTGTGTTTCTTATATTCCGTGCCTTTGCTATATTAGAGGGGATAGGTAAAAAACTACACCCCAACTTTAAAACCTACGAGTTTATTCGTCCGTACGGACAAAAGCTGATAACCGACCAGCTTAAGCCCGAAAACCTGGCTTCGGAGGCATCGCAACGTTTTTCTAACCTTACCAGTTTTCTGAATAGTTTTCCGGTAGAGGTACGCGGCATTTTACAGCAAATAAGCAAGGGTAAACTACATAGCGAGGTTGAACTACAGGGCTACGGCTACGCGCTTAAAAAGTGGGATAGTGTAAGTACCCGCCAATCGCTGGTTAATATAATTTGCGCACTTATTATAGGCTCATCTATAGCCCTGCTGGGCAATTACCCCGAGGAGATGAAGTTTATATACGGTATTAATAAATGGAGCTTTATGGGCTATAGCGTAGCCGGTGGCTTCTTCGTTATCTGGCTGTATGCTATCCTTCGCCGCCAGGTATATAAGTAAGCTACTACTACCTTTCAATTTGTATTCAATTCTCTCTGCTAATAGAAGGTAGTTGTTTTTTGAACAGATTTTCCAATTGCTATAACAAGATGTTGCCTAATGGCTAAGGTTATAATAGCTAAGAAGCTGATTGTTTAATTTGTATTGATTGCCAACTGTAGACTGCCGACTACTACTGTGGTATGCTTACATGAAAAATAGTGCCATTGGGTTTATTCTTCTCTACCCATATTTTACCGCGGTGGCGGCTTACTATTTTTTTACTGAGCGTTAGCCCCATGCCGGTGCCGCTGTATTTTTCGCGGGGGTGCAGGCGCTGAAACAACTCAAACACTTTTTTATGGTACTCGGCAGGTATGCCAATACCATTATCGGCAAACGATAAATGTACCAGCCTTTTGTTTTTGCGGGCACTTATTTTAACCTGCGGGTTTTTGCTTTCGTTGTACTTAACGGCGTTTATTATCAGGTTCTGAAACAGCTGAAACATCTGCATACGGTCGGCAATTATTACCGGTAGTTTGCCCGCCTTAACGGTGGCGTTCCTCTCGTTTAACCATACCGATATACTTTCTACCACAGCCGCAAAGGTGTTGTTAAGGTCTACCTCGGTAAGCGGTGTATCCGAAAAATCTATTTTAGATAGGCTTAATATATCTTTCACTAACCCATCCAGCCGGTGGGTAGCGCCTACAATAAAGCCCAGATACTCCTGCGTGGTTTTATCCATGTCATCTTTCAGGTGTTTCTCCAGCAGGTTTACAAAACTGCTAATGGTACGCAACGGTTCTTTCAGGTCGTGCGAAGCAGCATGGGCAAACTGCTTCAACTCGTTGTTCGACATCTCGAACCGGTGTATGTAACTGGCCAGTTCAAAGTTGCGTAGCCGGTCTATAATGGCATTTTTCTCGGTTAGCTCCACATCGTATCGTACAATAGTATCGTTATAGGCTTTCTCCATTTCTAACCGGTGCAGTGCTTCGCGCAGGCCGGCATACTCGGTTTGGCAGGCCAGTGCTTTATCGTACTGTTTAAGGCGCTGGTAGCAAAGGCTCATAGCATTTAACAGCGATGCCAGTTCTATTTTACTATTGGTGTCGCGCAGTATTTTTTCGGCATGCTTAAGGTTGGTAAGGGCTTCTTTGTAGCGCTTTTTATCGCTTAGTGCGTTGCCAATGTTTATATACGATATAGCAATAGATACCGGGTTGCGCCCTTTCTTCCGTAAGTCGAGGCTGCGGTGCAGGTAGGCCAGGCCTTCGTCAAATTTACCCTGCTTTATTTTTAAAGTGCCTATGTTGTTGCAGGTAAGGTATATGCCTTCTGTATCGTTAATCTCTTCAAACTTACTAAGCGCTGTTTTCATTTTGGCCAGCGCCTGCTTGTAGTCGTTTTGGTAAAAATAATATACCGCCATACCATCCAGGCAGCGGGCTACCCCGTTGCAATTATCTATTTGCTGGTAGTAGACCATGGCTTTTTCAAGAAACTCCTTACGCAGGTGTATATTCTCGGCACGGCGGTTTAATATAGCCAGGTTGTAGTACAGGTCGGCTATATCTTTTATCTCCTCGTTGTTTTTGTCCTCGTTGCTAAGTAAAAGGTCCAGCGCGTTTTTATAACTCTCCTGAGATTTTTGCAACTCGGTAAGGTAGTAGTAGTTTACCCCCATGGTTTTAAAAATCTCGGCCAGGTCGCGCCGTGTTTCAAACATATCTTTAAAGTACAACGCCTTTTCGCAGTGGTTTAGCGATGTGTTGTAATCGTTACGTAAGCGGCAGAAATAAATAGCCAGTTGCAGGTGTGCTTTGGCTATTAGCGATTTGTCGTCGGTTTTAATGGCTAACTGCAATGCTTTACGGGCATTGGTAAATGCCTGCTTGTCGCGCTCGCGGTTATAAAGTTCGGCTAATTGTAGCAGGGCACGTATTACGCTGCCGGTGTTACCGGTACGTACAATTTTACGCAGTTGCTCTATTTTTTCGTTTTTTACAGTGCCCATTACAAACAATAAATATACTCACCTTTACGTATACGCAGGGCTGCAAATAAAGGTTTTTTATATTTTGATTGGAACCGGTGCCGTACTTTTGTTTAGATATTAGTAAGAAAATTATATAACTGGTGTAAAACAAATAAGCCCGGTACCAGTACCGGGCTTAT
>JBJOOW010000287.1:0-3479 GCA_046051095.1 Bacteroidota bacterium
CCACACCACGGGGAACGCTATTACCGGCGGGTAGAACGATGGCTTAACCAGGTTCATAAACCAATCCATCTCCATATACGGTGCCGTAAGGTACGATGAGAAACCGGCCACACATAAAGGCACTGCCAAACATATAACAAACTGTATCACCGCTTTCATAGTACAAATAACGTGGTAATCATTTAAAAAGTTTATGCCTGTTCACAATTGTTCAGAAATTGTGCCAGCTACGCGCCGCGCACCTTTTTCGGTAAAGTGGCAATCGTCGTACATCACAGACGTATCTCCATTCATTCCCGTTGCTACATCAATAAATTTAATACCTGGTTTACCGGTGCAGAAATTTTTAAGCTGCAGGTTGTAATCCAGCATCATCCAGCCTAATGTACTGGCAGCGTAATAGGCACAACCCGGTTGGTTCTGGTAATCGCCCACTCCGCCCATCCATAGGTACTCGTTTTCATCATAGTACGGCCATCCACTGTATAAGCATGGCTGGCTTACCAGCACCAGTGTAATACCCTGCCGTTGCGCCTCGGTATAAATAGCCTGCAGGTTGCGGGTGTATTCATTCAGTGCGGCCTGTATATCGTATCTGCCGCGTGGCAGCCAGTTACCCGTGCTGCGGTGTTGGCGCCATTGCCGGTATATTTCGCCTTTATCATCCTGCACGTT
Organism: Bacteroidota bacterium; assembly: GCA_046051095.1. Classification (GTDB taxonomy): domain Bacteria; phylum Bacteroidota; class Bacteroidia; order Chitinophagales; family LD1; genus Bog-950. Next base: position 676 of record JBJOOW010000287.1, read on the forward strand.
TTGCCACTTAACCGGTTGCGCTTTATGCAAAGCCTGCTGTAGCAAACCAAACAAAGCTGTGCGCCGCCACCAGGTAGTGCCATTGCTGCGGCTGTGTTTTAAAAATATGGTGTTTACAAAGCTGTCCTCTACCGCTGGTGTAAATGCAAAGTTGTTTTCAAACAAGGTATCGCGGCTAAGGCGTTTCATCAGGTCGTTAATGCCCACCATCATTATCACGCCGTCTATTTTGCCCAGTTGGGGCACGTAGTATTTAAGCTGTATGTAGTTTTCGCGGGTGGTGCAACCGCTTTTGCCTATGCTGCCAATGGTGTAGGCATGGCTACCGGCACGGGCGTTCAGGCTATCCTGTAGCAGGGCGGTCCATGTTTCGGTATCATCTAAATACAGGCACTCGGTAGTGCTGCCGCCTATGCACAGGTATTTTTTTGTGCCGTCGTTTTTAAACTGGCTACCCCTAAAGCCCTGCGCATTTATACTAAACCGCGATGGGCCGTAGATACCATACAATACAGATGAATCGGGGTAGAAGGTATGTTGCAGGTTGGGCTGCCATACATATAGCTGTTGCGTATCGGGGTATAGCAGCCGCAGCAGGCCCTCGGCAAGCAGCAGGCCTGTTAAGGTTGATACGACAAACAATGCAGCCTTTTTAAGCATGTTGGCTAAGGGTTAAAAAAGACGCGTCATTGCGAGGAGGCTCTGCAACGAAGCAATCTTAACATAACGCAGAGATTGCTTCGTCGTGCCCAAAGCGGCACTCCTCGCAATGACGGTCTTCGCTTTCACTGTTGCTAAGTAAGTAAAAAAGCCAACAGCCGACCACCTCCGGTTTCGCTTTGCTCAACCACCTCCGCCTCCCGCATAAGGCGGGATGAAACAAGCGGAGGACAGTATGCCTTGCGGCATTAGTACAACAGCCAATATCGGTTTATGATTGCAATACCACACAAACACTGTACTAAGTTCCGTAGGAACGATATATAATGTAGCCCCGGGTTTTAACCCGGGGTAATTGTATTGGCTGTTAAAGTCCTCCCTTTTGTTTCATCCCGATTACTATCGGGATAGGGGAGGATTTAGGTGGGGCTATTTCTCTAAAAACGGATACCTGTAATCTACCGGTGGCACAAAGGTTTCTTTAATAGTACGCGGACTAACCCAGCGCAGCAGGTTTATCATGCTGCCGGCCTTATCATTAGTACCCGAGCCACGGCTGCCGCCAAAAGGCTGCTGGCCCACTACGGCACCGGTTGGTTTATCGTTAATATAAAAGTTGCCGGCTGCGTTTTGCAGGCCTTTGGTAGCTGTTTCAATAGCATACCGGTCCTGCGATATAATAGAACCTGTAAGTGCGTAAGGGCTGGTAGTATCTACCAGTTTAATGGTTTCTTCAAACTTTGCATCGTCGTACACATACACCGTAAGCACCGGGCCAAACAACTCCTCGCACATGGTTACATACTTAGGGTCGGTAGCCTGTATAATGGTAGGCTCAATAAAATAGCCTTTGCGTTTATCGTACTTGCCACCGGCTATAATTTTTGCGTCTTTGCTCTTCTTCGCACCATCTATATAGCGCGCCAGTTTATCAAAACTGCTTTCGGTAATTACGGCGTTTATAAAATTGCCAAAGTCTTCGGTAGGGCCCATTTTAAACGTAGTAAGGTCGGCCAGTACCTGTTTTTTAACCGCAGGCCACAGGCTGGCAGGTATGTATGCGCGCGACGCAGCCGAGCACTTTTGCCCCTGGTACTCAAACGCACCGCGGCTGATAGCCGTAGCCAGCACCTTTACATCGGCCGATGGGTGCGCCAGTATAAAATCCTTTCCACCGGTTTCGCCCACTATACGCGGGTAGGTTTTGTACTTGTGTATGTTGGTGCCTATGGTTTGCCATATATGCTGAAAAACAGCCGTGCTGCCTGTAAAATGTATGCCGGCAAAATCAGCGTGGTTAAAAATTACCTCACCGGCTTCGGGGCCATCGGGGTACACCAGGTTAATTACGCCATCGGGTACACCGGCGGCTTTAAATATCTTCATCAGCACGTGTGCCGAGTACACCTGTGCATCGCTCGGTTTCCATACTACAACGTTGCCCATCATGGCTACGCTGGTTGGCAGGTTACCGGCTATGGCTGTAAAGTTAAAGGGTGTAAGCGCAAACACAAAGCCTTCCAGCGGGCGCCACTCCAGGCGGTTCCATATACCCGGTGCACTGGCGGGCTGCATGCCGTATATCTCTGTCATAAACTGCACGTTAAAGCGCAGAAAGTCTATTATCTCGCAGGCCGAGTCAATCTCTGCCTGAAAAGCATTTTTACTTTGCCCCAGCATAGTGGCGGCGTTCAACTCGGCACGGTAAGGGCCGGCTATCAGCTCGGCGGCTTTTAAAAATATGGCAGCACGTTGCTCCCACGCCATGTTGCCCCATTGGGTACGGGCAGCCAGTGCAGCATCTATAGCCTGTGTTACGTGTTTCTTTTCGCTGCGGTAGTAGTGGCCCAGCAGGTGCTTATGGTCGTGCGGGGGGTGCAGGGTTACCTTTTTACCCTCGCGCACTTCTTTAGCGCCTATGTACATAGGTATGTCGCGCTTTTCGGCGCGCATCTCTTTCAGTTTCTTTTTTAGTTCTTCTCTTTCTTTAGTACCGGCACCGTATGTTTTAACCGGTTCGTTTACCGCTTGCGGAACTTTAAAAAATCCTGTAGACATATGTATGTATTATATAGTTTTTAATGTGTTTGCTATACCACAGCCGCTATTGCCGTGCCAAAGCTTATTTACTTAAAAAATGCACG
>JBJOOW010000288.1:0-5559 GCA_046051095.1 Bacteroidota bacterium
TGGTTGGCGAAAATATGAGCATCATATCGCCCAAGGCACAAACCACCCGGCATAGGTTATTGGGTATGGTTAATACCGATGATTATCAGATTGTATTTTCTGATACGCCCGGCTATATAAACCAGCCGGCTTACAAGCTGCAAAGTACCATGAACGACTTTGTAGAAACCGCTTTTGAAGATGCCGACGTACTTATTTTTGTTACCGATAAGTTTCAGAAAGATGAAGAGCAAAAGCACCTGATGGAGCTGATAACAAAAACAAAGATACCCACCTTTGTAGTGCTTAATAAAATTGACCTGTACAGCAAAGAAGAAACCGAAAAGCTGTTGGCCGAATGGAAAGAAAAACTGCCCGGCTGCGAGGTAATTCCTATCACTGCATCATCGGGTATTAATGCTAAAAAGATAATCAAGAAGATTGTAGAACTGCTGCCCGAATCGCCGCCATACTACGATAAAGAACAATTAAGCGACCGCAACACCCGCTTTTTTGTAACCGAAATAGTACGCGAGAAAATATTTTTAAACTATACCAAAGAGATTCCCTATAGCTGCGAGGTAGTGGTAGAAACCTATAAAGAGGAAGAAACCATAGACCGTATACGCTGCATAATATTTGTAGAGCGCGATTCGCAAAAAGGAATTATTATTGGTAACAAGGGCGAAGCCCTTAAAAAGGTGGGCACCGAGGCCCGTAAAGCCATAGAAAGCTTTATTGGCAAAAAAGTACACCTCGAATTATTTGTAAAAGTGAAAGATAACTGGCGTAACAACGCAGCCACCCTTAAAAATTTTGGCTATAACGCCGGATAACCTTTAGTATAATAGTATAACACCATGGGATTTACCATTGCCATAGTTGGCCGCCCGAACGTAGGCAAAAGCACTTTATTTAACCGCCTTGTAGGAGAGAAGAAGGCTATTGTTGACGACTTTAGCGGTGTAACCCGCGACCGTATTTACGGCGAAAGCGATTGGGGTGGCAAAACCTTTAACGTAATTGATACCGGCGGCTTTGTGCCACGCAGTAAAGATGTGTTTGAAAAACACATTCGCGAGCAGGTAATGATTGCTATTGAAGAAGCATCGCTGCTGCTGTTTGTGGTAGATGCCACCACCGGCATTACCAACCTGGATGATGAGTTTGCCAACATACTGCGCAAGCACCAGAAAAACGTTTTTCTGGTAGTAAACAAGGTAGATAACCTGGAGCGTATGCACGAGGCTAACGAGTTTTACAGCCTGGGTATAGATAATATCTTCTTTATAGCCTCTATGACCGGCTCGGGCACCGGCGAACTGCTGGATGCCGTGGTTGAACGTATACCCGAAAACCTGCCCGAAGATGAAGCCGAAGATGAGAACATACCTAAGGTGTGTATTATAGGCCAGCCCAACGTTGGTAAATCGAGCCTGGTAAATGCCCTGCTGGGCGAAGACCGCAACATTGTAACCGATATTGCCGGCACCACCCGAGATTCGGTACATACCCACTACAACAAATACGGTAAAAACCTGGTGCTGATAGATACGGCTGGTATACGCAGCAAGGCCAAAGTGCACGAAAACCTCGAGTTCTACTCGGTAATACGCGCCATTAAGGCGCTCGATGAATCAGATGTAGCCGTAGTAGTAATTGATGCAGTAAAAGGCATTACCCATCAGGACCTTACCATTTACCGCATGGCAGTAAAAAAGCACCGCGGTATAGTGTTTGCCGTAAACAAGTGGGATCTTATTGACAAAGAAACCAACACCGCCCGCGATTTTGAGGCCGTACTACGCGCCAAGCTGGCCCCGTTTAACGATGTGCCTATTATCTTTATCTCGGCGGTAGAAAAACAACGGGTTTTCAGAGTGTTAGAGGTAATAGAGCAGGTGTATGCCAACATGCGCCGTAAAATATCTACCTCGCAGCTTAACGAGGTGATGCTGAAGGCTATATCGGCCTATAGCCCACCCGCTATGGATGGCCGCCTGGTTTCTATTAAATACGTTACCCAGCTACCTACCCGCCACCCGTCTTTTGCCTTTTTTGCCAACCACCCCAAGCATATTAAAACGCCTTACCGCAATTACTTAGAGAATAAGATGCGCGAAGCCTTCGATTTTACAGGGGTGCCTATCAACATATTTTTCCGCGAAAAGTAGGGTTTAAGGGCATTGCGGGCCTTCGATAAGATACCAGTAAAAGCCTGTTAAAAATATTTTTACGAAAATTTGTAAATACCAATGCCAGAAAATTATATTTGCGCGTCAATTTATTAACCTAAACCAAAAAAACTAAAGAGAATGAAAAAAGTATTCTTCGCTTTCGTAGCTGCATCTGTAGTAGTTCTGTCAGCTTGCAACAACAAACCAGCTGAAACAACTGAAACTACAACTGTTGATACTGCTGCTGCTGCTGCTCCGGTAGAAGCTGCTCCAGTTGACTCAGCTGCTGCTGCTACAACTGATTCTGCTGCTGCTGCTCCAGCTGCTCACTAGTCAGAAAGCACAACTAATAAAAAAGTCCCGCCTTTAACAAGCGGGACTTTTTTATTTATAACCGGTCTCAACCGGTTGCTTCTTGTAGTTTACTATTTAAGTGCGCCTTTGCTTATAAACGCCGAGCCCAGCGTGGTAAAGGTTATAATGGTTACCGAGCTAAGCGGCATTAGTATAGCTGCTACAATAGGGCTCATAGTGCCTTGCGCGGCAAACCATATACCCACACAGTTATACAACAACGATATAGCAAAGCTTAGTTTAATAACCGTCATGCTGTTTCGCGCTACGCGCAGCAGGCGGTCTATATTCTCAAACTGGTTAGCCTCTACTATAGCATCGCAGGCCGGCGAAAAGTTATTTACATCATCGCTTATAACCATGCCTACGTTGGCCTGTTGCAGTGCACCGGCATCGTTAAGGCCGTCGCCTACCATCATTACCTGTGCGCCGCTTTGCTGGCGCTCTTTAATAAACTCCAGCTTGCCACCCGGTGTGCGGTTAAACTGCAGGTTGCTTTCGGGCACGTACTGTTTTAAAAAGTTGCGCTCGGCATCGTTATCGCCGCTAAGTATGTATACATCGTTATAGCTGCCCAGTTGTTTTATCAGGTAGCCAAAGCCCTGGCGGTATTCGTTTTTTACTAAAAAGAAACCCTTTACATCGCCATCTATACTAACATATACTTTAGATGCGTGCCTGAAATCCGATTCGGCATTTACGCCGGGGTAGTGCTCGCCGTATATGTATTTCTTCGAACCTATCTTTACATGTTTCTCTTCTATCCAGCCCTCTATACCACGGCCCTCGGCTTCTTTAAAGCTTTCTACCTGGTAGCGTGGGTAGCCGTTAAGCAGTTCGTTTACTTTTTTACTAAGCGGGTGCGATGAATGGTACACCAGCGATTTTACCAGCTTCAGTTCTGCAGCGTTTAACTCGGCTGGCTGGCCGGCAGGGTCTACAAAATCTATCCGTGCATTTTTGGTGTTGGTAAGCGTACCGGTTTTATCAAACACTATGGTGTTTACCTGTGCCAGCTTTTCAATAGTAAGTGCATTTTTAAGATAAATGCGGTGGCGGCCCAGCAGGCGCAGCACGTTGCCCAGCGTAAACGGCGATGATAAAGCCAGTGCACAAGGGCAGGCTATTATAAGCACCGATGTAAAGGCGTTAAGCGCGCGGTGCAGGTCGGTGTTCCACCAAAACAGCATGGCTACCGTAGCTACAAACATTATTACCGGTGTAAACCAGCGGCTAACCTGTGTAGCCAGCGATGTAATGTGTTTCTGGCTGTTTTTATCAAAGGCAGCATCGTTCCACAATTGTGTAAGGTACGATTGCGAAACCTCTTTTATCACTTCCATTTCTATAACACCACCTACCTGTTTGCCACCGGCGTAAATTATATCGCCTGTTTTTTTAGGTATAGGGGTAGCCTCTCCGGTTACAAAGCTGTAATCAATATTGGCCTGGCCTTTTAGCAATATGGCATCGGCGGGTATCAGTTCCATATTACGCACCAGTATATGGTCGTGCGTACGTAGCTTTACCAATGGTATCTGTTGCTCGTGGTTGTTGTTTACCACAGTAACGGCCACCGGAAAGTACGATTGGTAATCGCGCTCAAACGAAAGCGATTCGTAGGTTTTGTTCTGAAACAACCTGCCTATAAGCATTAGTAGCACCAAACTGGCCAGTGTATCAAAATAACCGGCACCGGTTTGCGAAAACACCTCGTAGCTACTGCGCACAAACATGGCCAGTATACCCATGGCTATAGGCACATCCATATTTAAAGTACGTTGGCGTACCGCATGCCAGGCGCTGCTAAAAAACTCGCCGGCGCAGTAAAACATTACCGGCAGTGCCAGTGCAAAATTTATGTAGCCAAAAAACCGGTGAAAAACAGATTCGGTAAGTGCATTAAGCCCCAGGTACTCCGGAAAGCTAAGCAGCATAATATTGCCAAACGCAAAAAATGCAATACCTATTTTAATATAGTAGGTACGCAAACTGTTGCCTGCCGCAGGGGCATTAAGGCTATCTAACTGTATTAAAGGTTCGTAGCCAATGGCAGCCAGTTGTTCGGCTACCTGGCGCAGCGTAATAGCGCTGTTGTTGTAGGTAATGCTAACCTCGCGTTTGCCAAAGTTTACAATACTGCTGGCAATGCCGGGGTTTACCCGGTGCAGGTTCTCTAGCAGGTATATGCACGAACTACAGTGCATTTTAGGTACATATAAGGTAACCTTGCTGGTAGTGCCGTTGCTGAATTTTATAAGCTTGCGCTGTACCAGTTCATCGTCCAGAAACTCGAACCGCTTGCGGCTGGCTGTATCTTTTAGCGATGTGCCCGGCTGGTTGTTCAGTGCATAAAAATCGCACAGGCCGTTATCATTTAGTATTTCGTATACGGTTTTGCAGCCTTCGCAACAAAATACCCGGGAAGATGCTACAATGTGCCCATCGCAACTTGCGCCGCAATGGTAACACATTGTAGTTACACCCCCTAGTGAAACTTCATCCTTATCGGACATTATATTTTTTAGTATACCTTAGAGGTATTAACACCCAGCATGCTATATAGCGGGCACCACATAGCAACAGTAGTAGCAAATAAAATTACACCGGGTATTACCAGTATCCATGCTGCAGTGCTACCTGTTATAATAGCTGCACAAATGGTTACCAGAAAGAAGAGTATTCTTAAGTAGCCGTCAACGGCGCCAACATTACGTGTCATATACTAGGGATTTGTTTTGTTATTAATTACGACACAAAGGTGGGTATGTGTTGCTGTATAGGTTATGACCTGTATCAGCACACTATATGATTTAGGTTGGCTGCTGTTTTTTCAGGTGTAGCGCACTCATTTTCAAACTATTTTCGCTGTGCCCTTGCTTTGTAAGTAATTAGGTATATATTTGCAGTCCCAAATCGCGGGGTGGAGCAGTTGGTAGCTCGTTGGGCTCATAACCCAAAGGTCGCTGGTTCGAGTCCAGCCCCCGCAACACAGAGAAGCCTCACATTAGTGAGGCTTTTTTATTTTACTCTATAGTCATATAGAAAT
>JBJOOW010000289.1:0-5519 GCA_046051095.1 Bacteroidota bacterium
AGATGAGGTAATTGTTTGTCCGCCTACCTACGGTATGTACGAGGTTAGTGCCGCTATTAACGATGTGGTCGTGGTACGTATTAACCTGTTGGATAATTACGAACTGGATATACCGGCTATACTACAGCCACGGCCCAACGCGCGGATGTTGTTTATATGCTCGCCCAATAACCCAACCGGTAACGCGTATAACGCCGCGCAGATAGAACAACTGATACAACAGTTTAACGGACTGGTAGTGGTTGATGAAGCCTATATAGATTACAGCACCCAGCCTTCGGCAACGCAGTTTATAGGTAAGTATAGCAATATGGTGGTATTGCAGACTTTCTCTAAAGCCTGGGGCATGGCCGGTTTGCGGTTGGGTATGGCCTTTGCCAGCGAACAACTGATTGGCTACCTTAATAAAGTAAAACCACCTTATAACATTGGTGAACCCACCCAGCAACTGGCTTTGCAGGCGCTGCAAAACAGCAATTGGGTAAAAGAGCACATAGCCATAACCATTGAAGAACGTACTAAACTGAGCAATGAACTGGCCTCGCTTCCTTATGTAACTAAAGTGTACCCCACCGATGCCAACTTTATACTGGCGCAATTTACCCGTGCGCGTGCGGCATACGATTACCTGGTAACTGCCGGTATAATTGTGCGCGATCGAAGTAAAGTAGAATTGTGCGATGAATGCCTGCGCATTACAGTAGGTACCCCAGCCGAAAACGAAAACCTGATTAACACACTTAAAACCTTTGGTGTATGAAAAAGATATTGGCCGTTGAACTAAACGGTGGCTTATTAACCCCCGGTGCCGGTGAGCCATTAACACGATTACAAACCGATGTGCTGTACTGGCTGGGTAAACTGCTGCGCGAAACCGATAGCGAAGCGATACTTGTAACAGGGGGTGCGGAGGTTGAAGCCTTACTTCCCGTACTCGAAAATCAGGGAGTAAAGTTTGTGCAGGGGGTAGATAGTTTTACTAACGTAAACGCTACCGGTGCAGAAGTATGGATAATTGGAACAGCGCTAACCGGTAACAGTATTAACCCGGTTGAAACCGGTTGGGAGAATGTTTACCGCACCCTGAAAGGAGGGTTGCGCAAGGCCGACCACCGCCGTAAAACCAACGAAACAGATATTGCCATTAAGCTAAACCTGGATGGGACGGGTAAGTCTGCTATTGATACCGGTCTGCATTTTTTTAACCACATGCTGGACCAGATTGCCCGCCACGGCAGTATAGATCTGGAAATAACCGCTAAAGGCGATTTGCATATAGATGAACACCATACCATAGAAGATACTGCCATTGCCCTGGGCGAGGCTTTTGCATTGGCGCTGGGCGATAAGCGGGGCATAGAGCGCTATGGGTTCTGTTTGCCAATGGACGATGCACTGGCGCAGGTGGCTATAGATTTTGGTGGCCGCAACTGGATAGTATGGGAGGCTACATTTACCCGCGAAAAGGTGGGCGATGTGCCAACCGAAATGTTTTTCCATTTCTTCAAATCGTTTACCGATGCGGCCCGCTGCAACCTGAATGTGAAAGCAGAAGGCAGCAACGAACACCATAAGATTGAAGCTATTTTCAAAGCCTTTGCACGGGCTATTAAAATGGCGGTGCGACGAGATTTGAACAATATGCAATTGCCCACTACAAAAGGTATGCTGTAATATGAAGGTGGTAATAATAGATTACGGGGCGGGTAACACCCAATCGGTTAAGTATGCGCTGGAACGCATAGGTGTACAGGCGGTACTATCAGATGATGCCGGTATCATAGCCGGTGCCGATAGGGTTATCTTTCCCGGTGTGGGCCATGCCAAACCGGCTATGGAAACGCTACGCAGTAAAGGGTTAGATAAGGTTATAGTTAACCTGCAACAACCGGTACTGGGTATTTGCCTTGGTATGCAGTTGATGTGCAAGCACAGCGAAGAAGGTGATACTGCTTGTCTGGGTATATTTGATGAAGAAGTAAAACTATTTGAACCCAGACTGAAAGTGCCACATGTGGGTTGGAACACCACTACCGCTACCGATGGCACGAGCGACTGGCATTATTACGTACATAGCTATTATGTGCCGAATAATGCCCATACTACACACACCTGTAATTACATCGAAACTTTTTCAGCCGCTATAAGGCGGGGTAACTTTACGGGTGTGCAGTTTCACCCGGAGAAGAGTGGGCCCGCCGGCGAACAATTACTAAAACATTTTATTGCAGCTACATGGAAATAATACCGGCTATAGATATAATCGATGGCAAGTGTGTTCGCCTTACGCAGGGCGACTATAACCAGCAGGTAACCTATAACAGCAACCCGCTGGAGGTGGCACAGCAGTTTGAAGCTGCCGGTATTAAGCGCCTGCACCTGGTAGACCTTGACGGGGCCAAAGCGGCCCACATAGTAAACCATCAGGTGCTGCGTGCTATCAGCACACACACCAAACTGGTGATTGATTTTGGCGGCGGTGTAAAAACCGATGAAGATATTGCCATAGCATTTGATAACGGTGCGGCGCAGGTTACGGCCGGTAGCATTGCGGTTAAACAACCTGATACTGTAATACGTTGGCTGCAATACTATGGGGCTGAGAAAATAATATTGGGCGCCGATGTAAAAGACGGGCAGATTGCCACCCATGGCTGGCAGCAAAGTAGCGGGGTAGATTTGTTTTTTTTCATACAAAGCTACCTGCCGCATGGATTGCAATATGTTATATGCACCGATGTGGCGAAAGATGGTATGATGCAGGGCTCATCCATTGACTTGTACAAAAAGGTGTTGGAGCGTTTTCCGCATCTTAAACTAATAGCCAGCGGTGGTGTAAACGGCATGGCCGATTTACAACGGTTGAAAGATGCCGGCTTGTACGGTGCAATAGTGGGCAAGGCTATTTACGAGGGGGCTATATCGTTAAACGAATTATCTAAACTTACTTAAGTGCTTGCTAAAAGAATTATAACCTGTCTGGATATTAAAGACGGGCGCACCGTAAAGGGCGTTAACTTCGAAAACCTGCGCGATGCCGGCGACCCGGTAGAGCTGGCCAAACTATATGCCGAACAGGGCGCTGATGAGTTGGTGTTTCTGGATATAACAGCCACGCATGAAAAGCGCAAAACACTGGCCGAACTGGTAGCGCGCATAGCTTCGGCTATCAACATACCGTTTACTGTAGGTGGGGGAATATCTACCGTAGAGGATGTGTATGTGCTGTTGCAGAATGGTGCCGATAAGGTTTCGCTGAACTCGGCGGCGGTATATAACCATACGCTGATACAGGATATTGCTGATAAGTTTGGCAGCCAGTGCCTGGTGCTGGCTATAGATGCCAAAGAAGAGAACGGCCGTTGGACAGTATACACCGGTGGTGGCCGCAAACCGGTAGACAAGGAACTGTATAGCTGGGCTGCCGAAGGCGAAAAGCTGGGTGCCGGCGAAATACTGTTTACATCTATGAACCACGATGGTACCAAAGCCGGTTTTGCCAATGCTGCCTTAAGGCAGTTATCAGAAACGCTGAACATTCCGGTAATAGCCTCGGGCGGGGCCGGTAACATGCAGCACTTTGCCGAGGTATTTACTACCGGTAAGGCCGATGCTGCACTGGCAGCAAGTATTTTTCATTTTAAAGAAGTAGACTTACAACAACTAAAACAATACCTGCACAACAGCGGGGTAACCGTACGCTTATGAAACCCGATTTTGAAAAACTAAACGGCCTGGTACCGGCTGTAATACAGGATGCAGCAACCCTGCGTGTGCTTATGCTTGGCTTTATGAATGAAGAAGCCTATACTAAAACGGTTGCCGAAAACCGCGTTACCTTTTACAGCCGCACTAAAAACCGGCTGTGGACCAAAGGAGAGGAGAGTGGCAACTTTTTGAACGTAGTGAGCATTACTACCGATTGCGATAACGATACACTGCTTATAAAGGTTAATCCGGTAGGTCCGGTTTGCCATACTGGTACCGATACCTGTTGGGGTGAAGTAAACAAGGACAGCTGCCTGGCTTTTTTAACCGGTCTGGAACAGGTAATTGCCGCCCGTAAACAAAACCCGGATGAGGGTTCCTATACATCATCGCTGTTTAAGAAAGGAATAAACAAAATAGCGCAGAAAGTAGGGGAAGAGGCTACCGAGGTGATAATAGAAGCCAAGGATAATAACGATGAGTTGTTTTTGAATGAAGCTGCCGACCTGCTGTTTCATTACTTAATTTTACTACAGGCTAAAGGCAAACGCTTAAGCGATGTGGTAGATGTGCTTGAAAAACGAAAAAAATAAGCTCAAAACTGTTGCTTAAGCCTATTAAACAATTAGTTGCAAAATATTTTTTGGAATTAGTTTGTAAATTAGAAATCAGCTTTTACATTTGCGCTCCGCAAGACGGAGAAAGGGAGCTTAGCTCAGTTGGTTCAGAGCATCTGCCTTACAAGCAGAGGGTCACTGGTTCGAACCCAGTAGTTCCCACATTGAAAATGAAAGGGTTACAGAAATGTAGCCCTTTTTCATTTTATACATTTGCACACAATTTGCACAAAAAAATCCAAAAAATGCAGCAGCAGCCATCGGATAGTGGAGAGGCCATGCTCTCCATGCATGCCGACCATCGCAAAGCCGAAATTATACGCGAAGCCAACCGGTTACTAAAACCCGGTGGTTTATACGGAATTCACGAACTTGGCCTAATGCCTGATACTATAGATGATGCAACAAAAGCCGAAATACAACGCCAGTTAGCCGTGTCGCTTAAAGTAAATGCCCGCCCGTTAACTCAGGCCGAGTGGATTGTTCTGATAGAACAACAGGGTTTTAAAGTGCGCAAAGTAATGACCAACCCTATGCACCTTCTTGAACCAAAACGGATTATAGAAGATGAAGGACTCTTACGCACTATAGGAATAGGATTTAATATAGTTACGCATCCTAAAGTTGCCAAGCGTATATTGGCTATGCGGGCGGCATTTATAAATATAATCGGCTGATAAATGCCGTTGCCTTTATAGCTGAGAAAGTGGCCGAGGTGCGCTAAGGCTAATAAGCCTACTTGTTATCTTCATAAAACCTAACCCGGCGCATTAGTTTAGGGTAAAGCGGTAAAATCCAACTCAATCGTAATGCCCGCGTTGCTTTTTTCCCGCCTCGAACGTTCCAACGATTGGAAGATACCGCAAAGCATTAGCTAGCACATTCTTAAGCAACGCCTTTGAACCCGGCTTGATCAAGCGGATTTGGAAGCCTTGTTTCAAATTTCGCATAACGGGGACGCTATGCCCGCACGGTTCTATATAAAGAAAAATTAAACCTTGCTCCTTCATTTTTTTATCGCGACCTAAAGTCTTCCTGTGCCTATAGCAAAACTTACTTGAAGACCCAGCAACGAGTAACAGACATTGATAGGCGACTCAACCAGTTAATCATTCCCAACAATAGCTTTAAAAGCAAGAATTCCGTTGGTAAATTTCATGGATTGAGTCTTGAGGATTTAGAATACGTCTCGCA
>JBJOOW010000290.1:0-3067 GCA_046051095.1 Bacteroidota bacterium
GACGATGGCTTTAACTACCTTACCAAAATGTGCCTTACCAACATGCGCGAGGCCGCCTGGCAAATGAGCGAATACGCCCACCAGCACGGTTGCAAGGTAATAGTAAGCAGCAGCGATAGCACCGACCACTTTGAAAAATACCTGCAACACAAAGCCGATGTAATAATACTGGGCGAGGCCGAAGAAACGCTAAGCCAGTTGGTAGAAAACTTTACCGTAAACGATACAGTAAATGGTATAGCTTACCTGAAAGATGGTGCACCGGTAAAAACTGCCGCGCGCCCGCTAATGAAAAACATTAGCGACCTGCCACTACCCGCCTGGGATTTGGTAGACATAGAAACGTACCGCAGCATCTGGCTTAGCCGCTGGGGTTATTTTTCGCTTAATGTGGCTACCACACGCGGCTGCCCGTATAAATGCAACTGGTGCGCCAAGCCTATATACGGCAACGCTTACACCATGCGCACACCGCAGCATGTAGTAAGCGAGATTAAACTGCTGAAAGAAAAATACAACTTCGACCACATCTGGTTTTGCGATGATATTTTTGGCATGCGCCGCAATTGGGTAATAGAGTTTGCCGAAATAGTGCAGCGCGAAAACCTGAAGTTTCGCTACAAAATACAATCGCGGGCCGACCTGCTGGTGCAGGAAAAATATGTAGAAGCACTGGCCGCCAGCGGCTGCGAAAGCGTATGGATGGGCGCCGAAAGCGGCTCGCAACGCATACTGGATGCGATGGATAAAGGCACTACTATTGCACAGATTAAAGAAGCCAACCGTCTGCTGAAACAGTATGGTATTAAGCCGGCCTTCTTTATACAGTTTGGCTACCTGGGCGAAACCATGGACGATATTAAACAAACCATTGCGCTGCTAAACGATTGCCTGCCCGATGATATGGGGGCCAGTGTATCGTATCCGCTGCCGGGTACCGGTTTTTACGAAAAAGTAAAAAGCGACCTGAAAGATAAAACCAACTGGACCGACAGCGACGAACTGGCGCTGATGTTTAGCAACACCTACCCGCGCGAGTTTTACAAGCAGTTACACCGGTATGTACACAAAAATTTCAGGCTGCACCAGGGCTACGAAAGCATAGGTAAAATGCTTACCAACCCAACCGGTATTAATTACAGCAGGCTGCGCCGTGCAGCATCGGTAGGTTATTACCTGCCCGCTGCATTTATCGAAAAACAAAAACTGAAAAAAATTGAGCAACAGGCCGCAGCACTTTGATGATTACGCAGCCGGTTACGATAACGATTTTACCTACAGCAACACCGGCAAACTGCAACGGGCACAGGTATGGCAGGCGCTTACGGCACTTAACCTGCCACCGCAAACCATACTTGAAATAAACTGCGGCACCGGTTACGATGCTGTACTGCTGGCAAAGGCGGGGCACACGGTTACAGCCACCGATATATCGGGCGAGATGATACGCGTAGCAAAAAGCAAAGCGGCAGCTAATAACGTAAGCATACGGTTTGAGCAGGCGGCATTCAGCCAATTGAGCAGCACCTTTAGCGGGCAACAGTTTGATATGCTGTTTTCGGATTTTGGCGGGCTTAATTGTGCGGCTGAAGATGAACTGCAACAGCTAAGCACAGATTTTGATTCGTTGCTTAAACCCGGCGGCCGGTTGTTTGTAGTAGTAATGGGCACCCGCTGTGTGTGGGAGCAATTTTATTTTTTACTAAAAGGCGATAAGCAAAATGCATACCGGCGCTTAGCCAAACAGGGCGCACCAACTACTATAGGCAACGCGCATTTTACTACCTACTACTACTCTCCTGCCCGCTTTGCGGCCTTAATGGGTACTGGTTTTACGGTTGAAAAAATACGCAGTGTAGGTTTGTTTGTGCCACCATCGTACCTGGAACCGTTTTTTAAAAAGCACCGCTTATTACTTAAAACACTAAATTGGCTGGATAAGATAGTGGCAGGTTTTGCTTTTACTGCTAACTATGCCGACCATTATGTGCTGGTACTGAAAAAGAAGAGCAACTAACGAATGAACATACTGCTAACGCACGGTTATTTTTTACACGAAGACCCCAAGGAGAAGGAGATAATGAAACCCTACCCTCCGCTGGGGCTGTTGTATATATCGGCGTACCTGCAGCAGCAGGGGTATGATAACGATGTGTTCGATTCTACCTTCTCGGATTTTGAAACACTGAAACAACGGCTGCTTACATCTACACCAGATGTAATAGGTATATACACTAACTTAATGACCAAGCTGAACGTACTTAAGCTGATACAGTTTATAAAAGCACAACAGCTTGCTACCAAAATAATACTGGGCGGCCCCGAGGTGCGTAACCATAAAGAGAATTTTTTAAAGCATGGCGCCGATGTAATTGTATTTGGCGAGGGCGAAGAAACCATGCTGGAACTGGTAAAGTGTTTTGAAACCAACAGCAGTATTGCGGGCATTGCCGGCATAGCCTACAAAGATGCCACCGGTGCCGTAGTAGTAAACACCGAGCGCGAATTGAAACGCGAACTGGATTTACTGCCCCTGCCCAACCGCAAAAAAATAGACCTGCAACGTTATTTTACTACATGGAAAAATGCACACGGGCAAAGTGTGGTATCTATCAGCACCATGCGGGGTTGTCCGTACGATTGTAAGTGGTGCAGCCGTGCTGTGTATGGGCAAAGTTACCGTCGCCGTAGCCCTACGCATGTAGTAACCGAAATGAAATGGCTGAAAGAGCAGTACAGCTTTGATATGATATGGTTTGTAGATGATGTATTTACCATTAACTACCCCTGGCTGCGCGAGTTTGTGGCCGAACTGAAAAAAGAAAACGTACAGATACCTTACGAAATAATTACGCGCGCCGACCGTATGAACCGCGAGATTATAGAGTTGCTGAAAGCCAGTGGATGCTACCGCGTATGGATTGGTGCCGAAAGCGGGTCGCAGAAGATAATAGATGCCATGAGCCGCCGCGTAAAGGTAGAGCAGGTGCGCGATATGATAAACCTGAGCAAGCAGTACGGGCTGCAGGCCGGTACGTTTATTATGCTGGGCTACCCCGGCGAAACA
>JBJOOW010000291.1:0-3300 GCA_046051095.1 Bacteroidota bacterium
AAGTAAAAGCCGGTAAGTTTGTAATAGAAGACCATGTAGAAGACGTACACTCACAGGTAGAAAAACTACTGACGGAGCGTATTGGCGATGCGGGTAAAAAACTGCACACAGGCCGCTCGCGTAACGACCAGGTACTGGTTGATATTAAACTATACCTGAAAGCTGAACTTAAATACATAGCCGACCTTACCATGCAGTTGTTTGATACGCTGCAACAACTTAGCGAACAACATAAGCAACATTTGTTACCTGGCTATACGCACTTTCAGTTGGCTATGCCTTCGTCTTTTGGCTTATGGTTTGGCGCCTATGCCGAAAGCCTGGTAGACGACATGGAGTTTGTAGCTACTGCCTACAAGGTAGCCGATAAAAATCCACTGGGCTCTGGTGCAGGTTATGGCTCGGGGTTTCCGCTTAACCGCGAGTTAACTACACAACTGCTTGGCTTTGGCGAAATGAACTATAATGCCGTGTATGCGCAGATGACACGCGGCAAAAGCGAAAAGGCAGCCCTAACAGCTATCGCTGCAGTAGCTTCTACCCTATCTAAACTATCGTATGACATTTGCCTTTATATGAATCAGCAGTTTGCATATGTATCTTTCCCGGAGGAACTGACTACCGGCAGCAGCATAATGCCGCACAAAAAGAACCCCGATATATTTGAACTGATACGCGCCAAATGCAACCGTTTACAAGCCACCCCTAACGAGATGTTGTTGCTGTGCAATAACCTGCCATCGGGCTACCACCGCGATATGCAGTTAACCAAAGATATTCTGTTTCCGGCTATCGACAGTCTGAAAGAGTGCTTGCAGATGATGACATTTACCGTCAGTAACATACGCATCCGCGAAAACATATTAAACGACCCACAATTTGATCACCTGTTTACAGTAGAAGAAATAAATACACTGGTGGTTAACGGCATGCCGTTTAGAGATGCCTATAAAATAGTAGGCAAAAGTGTGAATGAACACACCTTTGCCCCAACTAAACAAATAGCCCATACTCACACCGGCAGCATCAGCAATACCGGCAATACGCAGATAAAAGCCATGATGCAGAAAGTGTACGACAGGTTACTGTAACACTTCAGTTTATTATGATATAAACTTCTAAATTTTTGTAACGGCATCCACCTCCGTCACGCGCAAAGCCGCGTGCCACCTCCCCCAGCGGAGGACAAACAGCCGCCTATGGTTGCAAGCGTTACTAAGTATGAAAAGATTTACTTCTTCAAAAACTCATCTGTAAAGTGCGCCTTTTGTTTAGGCTGTGCAAACTTATTGCTGTTGTATTGCCCCGATTGGCCACGAGCAATAGATAACGTATGCCACTCTGCTGCGGCCATTTTACCAATAAACACTATCTGCCCCACATGGTACGGGTAGTGTGCCAGTTGCCGGTTAATGGCTTCCATTACCGTATGCCCCTGGTTGCGGATATAGATAATCTTATCCAGGTCTTCCTCTTTCAGCGACTTGAGCGTGTCTAAAAACACTGTCCAACCCTCGTTCCATTTCTTCAGTAGTTCTTCACGACTGGCCACATCATTATCAAACTCAGCATCGCGGTTACGCCAGTCTTTTTCGCCATCGGTAGTCAAAAAATCTGTCCACCGGCTAAGCATGTTGCCCCACAAGTGTTTTACAATAATGGCAATGCTGTTGCTATCGTTATTATACTGCCAGAACAGTTTTTCATCGGACACCTGTTCAAATGTTTTATCGCCAAGCAGTTTGTAGTATTCAAACTGTTTTATCACACTCTCCAGATAATTGTTTTGCATATACTTGGTTTTAACCGGTAATTAATTCTGCCAGCAAAGGTAGTATGACCCTGCGCAACAGGTTATCTATTTCAGCTCAATAAGTTTCGGTTTTGGGCCAATGCGGCGCACCTGCCCCGGCGGGTGGCCGTAATACTTTTTATACGCCGTACTAAACAGGGATAGTGTAGAGTAGCCTAACTCATTACATACCTCTGCTACTGGCTTACCCATAGTCAGTAATTGTTTGGCGCGTTTCATACGGCAGGTGGTAAAATATTCTTTGGGGCTGGCGGCAAACACCTCTGTAAAACGGCGCTTAAAAGTACTGGTGCTCATGTTACACAAAAAAGCAAGCTCATCTATAGTTAAGCCCTGTGTGGCATAACGGCTAACCACCTGTTTAAGTTGCTGTGTAGCCTGGCTTGCACTCAACGAATGGTTAATATACGCCTTTACCTCTGTGGGGTATTTCAGTAATAAATACAACAACAATTCTTCCAGCTTAAGTTGCTGCATAGCCAGATTGTTAGCACCGCGCAGCAAGGCAAACGTTGTTTCAAAACCTTGTAAGTATTCATCCTTTTTTAGCACCAGCATACCGGCAGGCGACTGCCTTTTGCCTGTAATATCTAAGCGGTGCTTAATACAAAATTCGGTCAGAAAACTATTGGAGAAGAAAAACAGTATGCTCTCGAACCGGTGCTGTGGTGTAACGGTTTCCGACATCAGCACACTACCGGCAGATAACAACAAAATATCGTGGTTTGTAATACGGTGGCTTACCGGTGCGGAGGCCACTTCTTTCTGCCCCTGCAACAACAGGCAAAGCATATTCTGCGAAAACACCACCCTGTTTTTAACCGATGATTTTGTAGTACTGTAATATTGCACATACACATCGGTGGTTTTACCACCGGTAAAATAATCGGGCAAATAAAATGCATCGGCTGCCATACCACTGTTGCTTTGCCAGTGCAAGTTAACAACTAAAGCTAAACAACGGGTAACAATTAATGTTGATGCTTATTGCGGCGCTTGTGCTTACGGCGGTTGGCTTTGTTAGCCAAATCGTAACTAAACAATCGGTAACGGTGTGCTGCCAGATATAAAGATGCCATTGCCAGTAAAAACAAAGCCAGCAACAACATGCTTACACAATTTACTGTATGGTTATTTTACGCGATAAGGTAGACTTACCGGTAGTGATATTTACCAAGTAGTTGCCGTTGCTTAGTCCGCTAAGGTCAACCGTAGCTTTGTTATTTACCTGCAAACCGGTAAACATTTTTACACTGCGGCCAGCCATATCAAACACTTCTATCTGCACGTTATCTTTCTGCTCATTTTCGAACCAGAAGGTAAACAGGCCGTTGCCGGGGTTAGGAAAAACCTTTACGTTGTCGGCCATCTGATTTTTCACATCACTAAATACACTCAACCAGCTTTTACCATCAAACTCCCATATAGGGTTATTGTTAGGGTGTACACCGGTTTCATAAATAAGGTGGTGCAGGGCCGTAACGGCA
>JBJOOW010000292.1:0-5608 GCA_046051095.1 Bacteroidota bacterium
ATTTTATCGTAATACTGTTTCTGGTGCATTGGGTTAAGATACATGGTTACGGTATCAATATCGGTATCGGCAGGGAATTCAGGTTTAATCTCTACATCGTCTACCGTACCTAAGTCGCGACCCAAGCCTAATACTTCGTGCTTATGGGCGCGCAGTAGTTTTATGGCCTTATTTGAGTATCGTGAAGGTTGGGTAGAAGCACCCAGTACAAGCGTTTTCATATAATAATGTTTGTTGCAATAAATTAAACTAGTGCAACTTCAAGTTTATCAATAGCCTCGTTCATGCGTTTTTTCAGGTTATCCGATATACCTACCAATGGCAAACGAACATCGCTGCCGCATACGCCCAGTACCTCCAGTGCATACTTAACACCGGCGGGGTTACCTTCGGCAAACAGCATATCAGTAATATCGTTTAGCTGGTAGTGCAGATGGCGAGCCTGCTCAAAGTTGCCTGCAAGGCCCTGGCGTACCATCTCGGTAAATATTTTAGGAAAAGCCTGGCCAACAACCGATATTACACCATCTAAACCATACGCCAGTAAGCCCAGCGTAATATTGTCATCGCCCGATACCAGCAGAAAGTCCTTTGGTTTGTTTTTGCCTATCTGCATACACTGGTTAAAATCGCCCGAGGCTTCTTTCATACCAATAATATTGTCCACCTCTGCCAAACGCAGGGTAGTAGCGGCCAGCATATTGCTGCTGGTGCGACCCGGTACGTTGTATAGTATTACAGGGCGCGGAGCGGCGGTAGCTACGGCTTTGTAGTGCTGGTATATACCTTCCTGGGTTGGTTTGTTATAATATGGCGATACAGAAAGTATAGCATCTACACCCTTAAAGTGAAACTCCTCCATATCCTTTATTACCTGGTGGGTGCTGTTGCCGCCAAAGCCGGCTACCACCGGTACACGTCCGGCCACTTTCTCTATAGTAAAATTTAAAATGTCAAGCTTCTCCTGCTTATCAAGGTTTACACTTTCGCCGGTGGTGCCTAAACTAACTACATATTCTACGCCACCCTTTATGCTGTGGTTAATTACGTTTTCAAGGCCTGTAAAATCTATTGCACCGGTTTTGGTAAAGGGGGTTACGAGGGCTACACCGGTTCCTCTAAGCTTGCTTTGTATCATAATGGATTTTATTTAAAAAATGTGTTGCCTGATCTATAAAATACTGTACTTCGGTTTTGTCGCCCATCTTAATCATCATCTCGTAGTAGTCGGTTTTACGGTCGTCGTAAACACCAACGCGCCATTTTGCTTTGGCTATGCGTGCTACATACTCCAGCGGTAAACTTACATTGGTAAACGCAGCAAACAAAAGGTCGAAGTCTTTTGCTGCAAATTTTTCTACACGCTCATCCTGCGGTACCTGTGCCCAGCTAATTGCTTTTTTATTAAACACAGCAATATCTGCCTTGTGGTCAATTTTTTTATCGTTTATGAAACCCAGTATCTCTACCGTTTTGCCATCGTTGCGCAGTTGCTCGGCAAAGCGGGTAATTATAATATCGTTATCGGGGTTGGTGCTGTCGTACAGTATGCCTATGGTTTCGGCATCATCTAGGTTGGTAAGTACGCGTTTGGTACTTTGGCCTTCCAGTTTTCGTTGTATAGCTTTACGATAAAAGTAATTCCGTATATCCTCCCAAAGCTTCATGCTCAGTTGTTTTGGCAGTAAGCCCCTGTTTATTGTGCTTCGCTAAACACATCGTACACACCTATATGCGAGTATTTTTCAATTCGCTGATTAATTCTCTCCTCCGCACTCAGGGCTTCAAGTTCTGCAATGTTCTTAATAATAGTCTGCTTAACGGTTTGGGCTATCTCGGCCGGGTTAGTGTGGGCGCCACCAATTGGCTCCTGCACTATACCATCGATAATACCAAAGCTCATCAGGTCCTGCGCAGTAGGTTTTAATGCCTCCGCGGCTTTTTCTTTGTGTTCCCAGCTTCGCCATAGTATCGACGAGCAGCTTTCCGGCGATATAACCGAGTACCAGGTGTTTTCCAGCATCAGCAGCCTGTCGCCCACACCAATACCCAATGCACCACCCGATGCTCCTTCGCCAATAACAATACAAAGTACCGGCACTTTCAATGCCGCCATCTGCATCAGGTTGCGGGCTATGGCTTCGCCCTGCCCACGTTGCTCGGCTTCTTCACCGGGGTAAGCGCCGGGGGTATCTATAAAAGTAACTACCGGCTTGTTGAATTTTTCGGCCAGCTTCATCAGGCGTAATGCCTTGCGGTAACCCTCGGGGTTAGGCATACCAAAGTTGCGATATTGGCGCATTTTGGTGTTAACACCTTTCTGGTGGCCTATCAGCATATAGGTTTTGCCATCTATTTCGCCAAACCCGCCCACTATAGCTTTATCATCTCTAAAGCTACGGTCGCCAAACAACTCGATAAACTTATCGGTAATGGTTTCAATATAGTATAGCGTATAGGGCCTTTCGGGGTGGCGGCTAACCTGTATGCGTTGCCAAACACTAAGGTTGGCATATATTTCGCGGCGTTTATTCTGTATCTGTGTCTCCAGTGCTGCCAGTTGCTCAGGTGTAGGCATATGCCCATCGTTGCCGGGGTCTTTTAGTTTCTCCAGCTGCCGGGTTAATTCCTCAATTGGTTTTTCAAAATCAAGAAAAGTCATTTCACGGTTTTCAGACTTCAAAGAAAGTAAAAAAAGGGTATGGGAACCACTTAAAACAATCACTTGTTACAATACAACCCCTACTTAAAACGTTTTAACACCAAACAGAATCTTTACAACATACAATCTAAAACTTACTTATGGCTTGTGGTTAACATTTTTAATAACGAAATTTACCGTCCTTTATGAGCAAATACCGTCGCCAACAAACCCTTAGTGAAGAAAAAGCCAACTGGATTACCCATGCTGCTGGCATTGCCTTTGCGATAGTTACTATACCGTTTTTAATCGCCTATGCTATCGAAAAAAGCAGCGTGTCAACCATATGGGGTGTATCGGTGTTTGGCGTGGCCATGTTTCTGGTTTATCTGGCATCTACTGTTTACCATGCCACTACGCCCGATACCAAGGCTAAGCGTACCCTTCGTATTTTCGACCACATTGGAATATTTTTAATGATAGGCGGTAGCTATACGCCACTGGTGTTAAAATATATAGATACGCCTACTGCCACGTGGTTTCTGGGGGTAATGTGGGGCATAATAGTGCTGGGTAGTATTTTAAAAGTGTACCATACCGGTAAGTATGTGTTACTGGAGGTTGCAATTTACATAGCCCTATCTTGCATGTTGGTGTTTATTATACAACCACTGGTAGCCAACATACCTGCAGAGATATTTACCTATATACTGGCCGGCGGTATTTTTTACGTAATAGGCGTTGCCTTTTACCTATGGAAAAAATTAAGCTATCACCACGCTGTATGGCATGTGTTTGTATTGGCAGGTACTGTTACGCACTTTGTAGCTATTTATAAAAGCGTACCCCTGCAGGTTAAGTTTTAAAGTATCGCTTTCAGCTCAGTCAGCGTATTTATCTCGTAGGTTACCGGCTGGTATTTGCTGTTTTTCTTTTTGGGGTTAAAGTACACCTGGTCTATCCCTGCGTTACGTGCGCCTACTATATCGGTGTTGTAGTTGTCGCCTATCATTATACACTCATCGCAATAAGTGCCGGCGCGTTGCATGGCTATTTCAAATATCTGCTTATCGGGTTTTTGGGTACCTACCTCTTCGCTGATAATAATGTGCTCGAAAAAGGGTTTAAGCCCGCTATTCTCTACCTTTATCCATTGCACCTCGGCAAAGCCGTTGGTAATAAGGTGCATTTTATATTTCTGCTGCAGGTAATTAAGCACTTCCATGGTATCGGCAAACAGGGTTGTCATGCGCGGGCTATAATCCAGATAGTTTTGCGCCATGCGTTCTGCCAGGGCATCGTCTACCACACCAAATTCTTTCAGGGTGTCTTTAAACCGACCAACCCGCAGTTGCTCTTTGGTTACTATGTTATTGTGGTATTTGGCCCAGTAGCGGTCGTTAATAGGTACATACCGGTTGTGGAAATTGGTAAATACCGGCACACCGCGCCCGGCAAGGTCCTCTTCGGTATATATCAGTTCCAGCGCTTTGCGGCTGTTGGTGTCAAAATCCCACAGGGTATGGTCTAAATCAAAAAAAATGTGCTTGTAAGGTTTCATGTACGCTGTAAAGGTGCCATTTTACTTTATCTCCTGGCACAACTCTATCAACACCCCGTTGGCCGACTTAGGGTGAAAAAAAAATACCAGCTTGTTATCGGCGCCTTTTTTAGGCTTTTCACTTATCGGCTGAAAGCCTTCTGCCTTCAGTCGCTCCACTTCTTTCTCTATATCTTCTACCGCAAATGCAAGGTGATGTATTCCTTCGCCTTTTTTGTCAAGATATTTTGCAATAGCGCTTTCGGGGCTGGTGGCATGCAGTAGCTCTATTTTACTTTCGCCTATTTTAAAAAAAGAAGTATTAACGTTTTCAGATTCAACCATTTCTGTCTTGTAATGGGGGGTGCCCAGCAATTTGGCAAATATTTCGTTCGATTTTTCAAGGTCTTTAACGGCAATTCCTATGTGTTCTATCTTGTTCATCTGACAATTTTTCTGATTCGCTGCAAAGGAACGATTATTGATTAATTTTGCTCACTAAATATTACGTTATGCTGTTTGTATCGGATAGTGCAAAAAACAAAATTGAAGAGATTATAGTAAAGGATAATAAGCCCGGCCACTTTGTGCGTATTACTGTAAACGGTGGTGGCTGCTCTGGCCTTTCGTACAAAATGGATTTTGACACCGAACTGAAACCCGATGATCAGGTATTTGAAGATAAGGGAGTTAAGCTGGTTACCGACCTACGCTCATTCTTATATGTATGCAATACCACGCTCGATTTTTCGGATGGTTTAAACGGTAAAGGTTTCGAATTTAAGAATCCTAACGCTACCCGCACTTGCGCCTGCGGCGAGAGCTTTGCGGTATAACTGCTTAACCTGCTGTGCTATAATAAGCACGCAGGTTTTTTTTAATTAAATTTGGTTTATAAAATAAACTACTTTATGTTTGTTGTGTAGTTTATTTCTTAACCTTAACTAAATATGTTATGAAGACTAACGAAAAAGAGCTTACGGCACACCAAAGCATGGAGATAATACACAGTATGATAGCCACAGCCAAAAACAACCTGAGCGATGATGGATTTCACTTTTTATTGTGGGGTGTTTTGGTAATAATGGCCAGCCTGGCGCAATACTACCTGGCGGTGGTAGTAGAAATACAGTATAACTTTTTGCCGTGGATGGTAATGCCAGCTGTTGGTATACCTGCGGCCTTTATATATGAGTGGCAGAAAAAGAAAACCGAAAAGGTTAAAACTCTTTTCGATAGAGTATTTAGTTTGTTATGGCTGGCTATTGGCGTGGGTATGTTTTTGCTTATATACATAAGCGTAAGTAACCACATACCACCCGTTCCGTTTATTATGGCAATAGTTGGGGTTGGCACTTTTGTATCGGGGGCTATATTGCGGTTTAATATGCTGGTGCTGGGCGGTGTAGTATTTTGGCTGGGTGCAT
>JBJOOW010000293.1:0-2750 GCA_046051095.1 Bacteroidota bacterium
AACGCTGTATGCCAGCCTGGGTAATGTTGTTGCCGAAAACGAAACAACTTTTGTTGAACCGGTGTTTACCTACAGCTCGCGCGTTAGCGATGAAAGCGTAACCGAAAAAGAGATTGCTTTACGTACCGTAGAGGTTACTGCCCCTACCTACGCCTTACCGGTAGAGAAAGACCTTGACATACGTTTTGCCACCAAGTTTATACAAGCCAATGGTAAGTTCATTTTCTGCGAAAGCATAAAAGAGGCTGTTGAAGGCCTGCGTATGCTAAAGGCAGAAAGAAACTGGTCGCACATATTTTGCTGGGAGAATGAAATTAAAGACGCATTCTGCGATAATAACTTTCAGAAAGGCTCTATTGGTTACACCATAGAGAACTCGGATGCTGCCATATCGCTTTGCGAAAGTCTGATAGCCGATGAGGGTACTATTATACTAAACCCTAAACAGGCCAGCCGCCGCAGACTGCACTGCTTTCCTAAAACGCACATTATAATTACCGATGTTGCTCACCTGGCCTGCAACGAAGCCGATGGCCTTGACCGCTTTTATGCCCTTAACAAAGGCGAGCTGCCAAGCATTATCAAGTTAGGTTCGTGCAACGATGGCCACTTTTACGATAAACAGCGTTTAATACTAAACGCCGAAGGCCCGGAGGATGTTTACGTATTTCTGGTAGATCAGGTAATTCCACCATCGCTACGCCCGTAATAGCGCGTAATAATTCTATTTTTAAGCCCGATGCCACTACCGGGTAAAATTTACTTTGCCAGCGACCTGCACCTGGGTACGCCCGACTTTAAATCGAGTGCGGCCCGCGAAAGGCTATTTGTACAATGGCTGGATGAGATAAAAGCCGATGCCGCCGAGATATTTATTATTGGCGATGTGTTCGACTTTTGGCACGAGTATAAAACCGTAGTGCCCCGTGGCTTTGTGCGCCTGCAGGGCAAGCTGGCCGAGTTGTGCGATGCCGGTATACCGGTGCATATATTTACCGGCAACCACGACCTGTGGATGTTTGGCTACTTTGAACAGGAACTGGGCGCCAAAGTATATACGCAACCTACCCAACGTACGTTTAATGGTAAAAAGTTTTACATAGGCCACGGCGACGGCCTGGGCCCCGGCGACCACGGTTATAAGTTTATTAAAAAAGTGTTCAGCAACCCGGTGTGTCAGTTTTTGTTCCGCTGGTTGCACCCCGATATTGGTACGAGGATTGCTACTTACTTCTCTTTCGAAAGCCGCTTTGGTAACGAGGGTAAGAAAAAAGAAGCAGAGGCTTATGCCGATGAGAGCCGTGAATGGCTGGTGCAGTTTTGTAAAGAAACACTGAAAACCGAACAATACGATTTTTTTGTGTTTGGCCATCGCCACCTGCCGTTGGATATAAAGGTAGGAGAAAACAGCCGCTACATAAACACCGGCGACTGGCTGGATTATTACAGTTATGCCGTGTTTGATGGAGAGAAAATGGAGTTGAAGTATTATAAAAACAGACCTTAGATATAAGACATTAGATGTTAGATAGAGAGTATAAACAAAGTGGCAGAAAGAGTGCTTACAGCCGATTGGCTGCTTTGTCTATCGTCTATTGTCTATTGTCTGTTATCTTTTTGAGTGCCACCACCTTTACCAAAATAGGCACTTACGAAACCAAAGCCGGTATAATAGCGGTAGATAACTTCGGCAACTTTTATTCGGCATCGGGTAACGGGGTGCAGAAGTATAGCCCCGATGGTAAATTTATTTGCCGCTACGAAGAGTTTAAGTATGGTAAAATAGGGATGATAGATGTAAGCAACCCAATGAAGATGATGGTATACTACCCCGACTTTATGACGGTAGTAATAGTAGACCGTTTTCTGGTGCCTATAAACACGTATAACTTTTTCGAGTTGGGATATCAGAATGTATCGGCGGTAGCCTCATCGCTGGATGGGCGTATTTGGTTTTACGATAACATAGACTTTAAACTGAAGAAGATAGATGAGGGCGGCAAGGTTTTTAGAGAAAGCCAGCAACTGAATGTAGTGGTAGATGCTACGCCTAACCCCAACTTTATGATAGAGAAGGAGAATAAGGTATATGTAAACGACCCAAACATAGGTATACTGGTGTTCGATATTTTTGGCAGCTACGAAAAAACCATACCACTAAAGGGGTTGAAGAAGTTTCAGGTGCTGCAGGACCAGATAATATATTTTGAAAACAACCAGCTAAGCGCTTATAACTCGTTTACGCTTGAGCTGCGTTCGCTAACCCTGCCCGATACTACCAACGTAACCAACGCTGTGCTGGAGAAAAACCGCCTGGGCGTATTAAAGCCCGACCGGGTAGATTTTTATAGCTATTAATGCGATTTATAATAGCCCTGTAACGTACAATGCTGTTGCTACAAATGCAGGAAGCAGTTTTTACACAGCAGATTGGGCAGATAAAGCAGATTAAATGCAGCGGGCTTTGCTCACCACAGATTAAGCACATGAACGCGGATAGGTGAGTGCGGTTGCCACGAATGCGAGCGGCTTTTTTACACAGCAGATTGGGCAGATAAAGCAGATTAAATGCAGTGGGCATTGTTCACCACAGATTACGCAGATGAACGCGGATAGATGAATGCGGTTGCCACGAATGTGTGCAGCCTTATTACATAGCAGGTTGGGCAGGTAAAGCAGATTAACTGCAGTTTGCATTGTTCACCACAGATTAAGCACATGAACTCGGATAGGTGAGTGCGGTTGCCACG
>JBJOOW010000294.1:0-3126 GCA_046051095.1 Bacteroidota bacterium
CGGGGTTAACAACGACTCGGCTATACACCGAATGAAAGTAGTGGCACAGGGCTATGTTAACGTACCTAAAAACAACGACCCCGACTTAAAACGGGTGAGCCATCCGGTGTTATCGTTTCAACTGGTAACAGGCGGGCGCGGGCGAACCGATACCCTTACCGCTACCGGCAACCGCATGACCTACGAAATGCGCGACCGGATTGATAAAATGCAGGACGGGAACCTGATACAGATAAACAACATACGTTACCTGCTGGATGGAGATACGTTTATTATACGCGAGCCACTCAGGATATCGCTGATTAATGACAGTGTAAATAAATTCTGATGTTGCGGTATGCGATTTCGTTTATTCTGGCATGGCATATAACTGTTTGCACAGCGCAAACAGAAGTTACATTCCGCATTGGCCGCAACCATTACCCCGCGCTGTACGACTTTAAATTTCTGAACGGTATAGATACGCTACCAATGAATTACACCTACACGTTTGATATAACAGAGGCAAAAGGCAAGTACGATTCTATATATACACCGGGGCTTGATTTTAAGTTAAACCATAATAAAGCCACCATTAAAACCCCACTTACCGAAGGCAAAACCGGTATTATACTTTACAAACGCCAACCAAACGGCAAAATGAAACCCGTTTATGTACACTATATACGTGTGCGCGCTAACCGTAGCCAGTTTGAATAATGAGAACCTACAGTACCATACTTTTACTGCTTACTACGCTTTACATACATGCGCAAAGCGATGCCACCTTTACAGTTAGTAAAAAGAAAACAATACAACTGGATTGCCGCTACGATACACTGGCCGGCAACACACGCTACTATTTCAGGGTGTACGGTATAGCTACCAGCGAATTAATGACCGGCAAGTTTGGCGGCGGCGAAGTTTGGCTAAACGATACGGCCGTAGGTATACAAACTATAAACCAAAGCGGCTCACCTAAAAAACATTTGTTTGAACTGTATTACAAAAAGGATAAAACCCTGGCCTACAGCCGAACCTTTACTGTAATGCCGGGCTTACATAAACCAACGTTTACACCACCTGCCGCTACCATCAACGTATTGCCCGATGTTGTTTTTCAATCGGGTATATATATGCAGGGCAACCGCAGCAGCAGTAAAGATTCGTTGACAAGTAAAGTAGAAAAGCTGTTAACACAGCTATCGCCCATATCGCGTAGTAAAAGCAAGGTTACCGTTACACTAAAAGTCACCTTTAAATGCAAAGGCCAAACCACTACCCTATCGGCCAACCAACTAAAGTTATCGCCCGAAATGATTACGAAAATTAAAGCAATGGAAAAGGGCGACTACCTGGGTATATACACTAACTACCATAGTTTTTGCGACCCACCCGAAGACATACAAATGGGCCCCTACAGGTTTGATATACGATGAAAAAACAAATTACAACTCTATTACTATTAGCATTATCGGTTATAGCCTGCGCACAAACCGATAAAACGTTTGTGGTTAAGAAAAAACAACCCGGCGGCAAGGTGGAGTATCCCAAAATATACGATTACAACATTAGCCAGCCTGGTGATACAGCCTGCGGCTCGTTAACGCTTAACCTTACTTCTATCTACGGCCAGTACGATTCGATGGCTTTGTACAATTTAAAATTTATACAAACCATTGGCGTAAATACTCAGATGTACCAGATAACAACCAAAACCGGTAACGCCATAGTAACCTTCTATAAAGCACAGAAAGACGGAAGTTACAGCATGATATATTATCGCAACTGGACAATAAAATGCCGGTAAAAGCGTAATCCTCAACAACTATTACTTGTAAAATTAAGTCCAAAAATTGTTTATTGAAGCTTTTCCTTTTACATTACAACCAGTAACTTGTTGAGCCGGCTAACCTATTTATATATTTTGCGTTAAGCATAGAAGGAACCCATGAGAGTTTTTATAAAAACCCTCTTACTGCTGCTACTATTTATACCCCGGCAACAAGCTTATTGCCAAAAGGTAAACGCCGAAATATTTATACCTATTACCAACCGCAGCGAAATTTGGCTACGCCCCAAAATAGATACGCTGGAGAACAAAAAGGAGTACGAGTTTAAAATACGCGTATCGCCCGAGTATAAAATATCGCAGTTTTTATTTGAAAAAGGGCTGGCTATACAAAACGATAGCGTATTGGTTATTATACCCAACAGCACCAAATACGGCGAGGTAGATACCGCCACACTGCGCGTAGTAGTTAACAGCATTGGCGGCTCGCGTATAATGCTGTTTCAAAAGAAGTTTATTATTAAAGTACCCGAAAAAATGTTTCCGGTAATTAATAACCCTAAAAACAACCTGATAAAAGTAAACGACAAGGTATTTTTAGAGCGCAACAAAACATACCCCAAAGATGTTTTTACCGGCAACCGCCCGTTTGTTACCATGTACGAAAGCGAAAGCAACATGACACCGGTTAAAGTTACCAATGTAACAGTAGCCTTAATGGAGCGCGAAGGCAAACAGTACATATCCAATGCCGATACGCTAAGCGCCGATGCCATACGCGAGATAAAAAAAATACGCAACCCTATACCGGTTTACATTAAAGTAGATGGCACCAGCGGCAAATCGAAAAAATCGGTATGGAACAGGGTAATAGTATACCAGGAGTGACCAGCCTACAGTCAGCAATTGGCAATCGGCAAAAAACACAAATCAATTACAGAGGACTATAAACCCGCTCTGCCTTCTTCATTACATCTTCTTTCTTTAAGCTAAGCGGGCGCAATGCCTGGCGGCTGAATAGTTCTACCTGATCGTTGTAGTGTTTGTTGTCGGGGCGCTGCGAGTTACCGGCTGGTTGCAGGGCCGCCAGACGCTCCACTCCGTTTTTACCAAACTCAGCAAACATGGTATAGGTATCGCCGTGCGTAGGGGTAAAGCGTAGTTTACCAGGCACACGCTTGGGGTATGTAGGGCTAAGCATATCGGCAAAGCCACGCAAGGGCAAATCTACATTGCCACGTATGTTGCGGTGTATAGTACCCCACTCTACCTTAATAGTACCGTAGTTGGCTATCAGTGTATCGCAGGCATTGCGCAGTGCAGCGGCCCACTCCTGTTCGGGCACATCAAACCCA
>JBJOOW010000295.1:0-2880 GCA_046051095.1 Bacteroidota bacterium
ATACTTATGTCTTTAAAACAAAAAAGCTCAACCGGTACCGGTTGAGCTTTTTTGTTTTAAAGACATAAGTATTGGCAAATCATTTACCGGTATTTTTTATATTACTATTAAATATAATACATAATAGGGGTTAACATAAACAGGGGTAGGGGTATTAACATTAAATTTTATAACAAGCTAAAAATGAACCAATTAAAGCACAAGGGTATTAACATGGTAAAAAACATGCTGTGTTTTTTGCCTGAAAGCGCACCGGTATAAAAGCAACACAGGTAAATAAAAAACAAGCAGTTACACATTTTTTTTGCTGTAGATTTTGCGGAAAATAAAAAGCGAATATATTTGCACTCCCTTTCGCAAGGAAGGGAGGTAAGGATCGGTAGTTCAGTCGGTTAGAATGCCGCCCTGTCACGGCGGAGGTCGCGGGTTCGAGTCCCGTCCGGTCCGCAAAAGGCTCTCAGTAAAATGAGGGCCTTTTTGCTTTATGGCATACTACGTTTACATACTTTATTCTGAGAAATCGGGGCAGTTTTATAAGGGGCAAACCAGCGATATTACTGACAGGCTGAGCCGCCACAATAGTGGTTTTGAAAAAGCCACAGCCCGGTATGCCCCATGGAAACTTATATGGTACACTACCAAGCAAAGCAGGGAGCAGGCCCTCTCTCTTGAGCAGAAAATTAAAAACCTTAGCAGGGAGCGTACTATTCAATTTATACTCAAATATCAGGAGGAGGTCGCGGGTCCTGACGAATTGCTTCTGGTGAAGCAATTGTCAGGATGCTGACCGTAGCGTCAGCATTCGAGTCCCGTCCGGTCCGCAAAAGGCTCTCAGTAAAATGAGAGCCTTTTTGTTTTATGGCATACTACGTTTACATACTTTATTCTGAGAAATCGGGGCAGTTTTATAAGGGGCCTTTCACTTTAATGGCTCTACCTATCGGCGAACATTAATCTTTAACCAAGATTAGGCTTAGTGTACATTTACTAAGAATTATCATTACTGCCGAAACTACCTGGTGGAAAGGATTGTTATTTCTAACACGGGTAGATATTGATAATGTATGTTTGATGTACCATAACTTAAAAAAATGAAAAACTATTATTTCAATCAGGATCATGAAATGTTTCGTCAGGGCCTTCGCGATTTTTTACAACGCGAGGTAACACCATTTATCGACAAATGGGAAGAAGACCAGCGCATACCTAAAGAGCTTTGGAAAAAATTTGGCGAGATGGGTTACCTGGGCCTAAACTACAGTGCCGAGTATGGTGGCGAGGGAGTAGACTTTTGGTACTCGGTAATTTTTTGCGAAGAGGTTGCCAAAGTATGGAGCGGCGGCTTTGCTGTAACACCATTGGTAATACAGTACATGAGCACACCGTACATCTACAAGCACGCCAGCGAAGCTTTAAAGAAAAAATACCTTATACCTACTATTAAAGGCGAATTGGTTAGCTGCATAGGCATTACTGAACCGGGTGCCGGCAGCGATGTACAGAACATTAAAACACGCGCCGTACGCGAAGGCGATTACTACATTGTAAACGGCAGCAAAACGTTTATCACCAATGCTGTATACGGCGACTATATAGTAGCCGTAGTAAAAACCGATCCTGGCAAAGGATTTGAAGGGGTAAGCCTGCTGGTAATTGACCGCAACGCCCCGGGTGTATCGGCCAAAAAACTGAAAAAACTGGGTTGGCATGCAAGCGATACTGCCGAACTGTTTTTTGATAATGTAAAAGTACCGGCAGAGAACCTTGTAGGCGACGAAGGACAAGGCTTTATTTACCTGATGGGGGGCTTACAGCTTGAGCGCTTAACCGGTGCTATATCGGCTATAGCAGGCTGCGAAAACGCTATTGACTATACGCTGCAATACATGAGCGAGCGTAACGCGTTTGGCCGCCCTATTAATAAGTTTCAGGTACTGCGCCACCGCATGGCACAGTTAGCTTCGGAGGTAGAATGTACCAAGCACTTTGTATACCACTGCTGCCGTTTGCATAACGATGGCGAGTATGCCGTTAAAGAAAGCAGCATGGCCAAGCTATTGGCTACCGAGCTTAGCGATAAAGTTGCTTACCAGTGTTTACAAAACTTTGGCGGCTATGGCTACATGGAAGAGTTTAAACTGGCCCGAATGTTCCGCGATAGCCGTATACTAACTATCGGTGGTGGTTCGTCGGAAATTATGCGCGAGATTATTGCCAAAATGATAATTGACGATAAGCAATACGAAAATAAAGGTCTTACCTTTAACTACTCACAAAGCGAAGCCAAAGCCGAACCTCAACAGGCTGTAGCACCGGCCCAGCCGGCTAATTCATCCTTCGACACATTAGTATCAGAGTTCTCGGCCAGGGCAGGCAAGGCCCCGGTATTGGGTACTACGTTAAAATTCAACTTTGGCGACAAACAGATATTTGTAGATGGCACCGGCGCCAGCAATGTTGTAAGTACCGACAACAAAGACGCCAACTGCACAATAGAGATTACGCTTGATGACCTGAAAGCTATAATAGCCGGCAGCCTTAACCCAATGAATGCTTTTATGAGCGGCAAAATAAAAGTGAAGGGAGATATGAGCGTGGCTATGAAACTCCAATCGCTGTTTAAATAACTACTACTGCACTATAAACAGCAACGCCCTGCAAATGCAGGGCGTTGCTGTTTATAGTTAAAACGTATCCATATCGGCCCAGGTTACACTTAGCCTTTCCAGTGGCAGCTTTGAGCACACATTATTGTAACCAATTTTCCACGATTCAAACTTTTCGAAATGTTTTTGAAAAACAGCATCGTTAACCGTACCACCGCTTGTTTGAAAAAATATAAACGGGGCACCTAACCTTAAGGCATATTTTTTCAGTTCG
>JBJOOW010000296.1:0-3487 GCA_046051095.1 Bacteroidota bacterium
ACGACCAGGGCGTTAAGGTAAAACAGTAATTTTTAGCGGAACACGCTTAGCGCTAACGCAACGCGGCCACCATAGTACTGTTCCTTTTTCTGCGAGCCGAAACCGGCTACAAAATCTACCCGCAATACCTTTAAAATATTGGCAATACCCACATCTACCTGCAGCCATTGCTGACGTGTTGGTGTATATAAGAAATGGAAGCCTACTACCTCATCCAGCTTTAAGGTACGTATACCCGGTATTTTGTTGAACAGGAACCCGCCAAAGTGATGTTCTATGTGGCCTTCGGCAAAGTACTTGGTAGTACTGTGGCGATAGTAGCGCAGCAGGAAAAAGCCCAATAAATCGGTAGTGCCCTGCACCATAAAGTTACCGTAAAAGTGCTTGTAGTCGGTATACGGTACATTTTTACTATAAGGAAACCCACCACCACCAAAACGATAGAACATAGTACCCGCCAGTTTAAGCGGTATGGTTCCCTCTAGTTGTGCTTCGAGGAAATCGTAGTTTACATCGCTAAAGCCTTTGATAGGAATACCGCGTTTGTACGATATAAGCAACTCGGGCCATTTAGAGCCGGTACGGAAACGCGAATCGGGGCGGGTAATGTATTTTTGCCCGAAAACGAAATGCAGTTTAACTTCTAAACGCAGTATGTTATGCTCTTCTATATTATAGTTGATATTGTTGGTTTCGGGTAAATCCATACCATTAGGAGTGTACGAACCTTTTACACTTTTAAAAAACGAAAAATGGTTCATATTCTCCAGCGGCATACGGTGCGCATAGTGGGCCGTAAACGAGCCGGTAATGCCATTATATAGCTCGCGCGAGTAGCTTACACGGGCAAAATACTGCTCGAAAAGCTTCATGTAGTTTTGCTTGAAAATGAGGCTTTGCCAGGTGTTTCCAAACTCTGACTGTGGCTGTATTTCGTTAAACTGACTAACGTATTTACCGCCCGAAATAGTAACAAACTCCTCGTGCACCTGGTTGGTGCGCAGCGTAAGTTTAGCCATGCTGTTAAAGTGCAGGTTGCTTACCCCAAAACGGAACCACGGCTCGAACACCAGGCGCATGCCATTCTTCTTCCAATCTTTACGTATGGCAAATTTCATTTGCAGGTTAAGGCCCTCTACCGTGTTGTAGTTAACCAGGTTTAGCAGCGATGGGAAATCTACCTGTATTTTTTTGAACTGCTTACGGTACGTGTATCCGGTTAGTATAGAGAAGAAACCCGGTTTGTTTAAATCTTTATCGGTGCTATCCTTAAACTCTTTCGAGTCGCGTATTATCTGTATACTATCCTTTAATTGGTAGTCGTTGGTCTCCAGTTCGGTTAAAGGCACGGGGCGTACACTATCCCAGTAAGCTTCTTCGCGTTTGTTAGCCTGCTCTTCTACCTTTAGCACCTCGCTGGTAAATAATTGCTTTTCGGCTTTCTTCTCGGCCTTTTTAAGTTGCTGGGCGTATTTTTTAGGCGCCTTAACCGAATCGGCTTTTACAATAGCTGCTTTGGTAGCAGGCGGTATCATGCCTTTAATATCGTTAACTACATAGTTTTTAAATATGCCCAGGTAGTACCCCTCACCTTTTATACCCAGGGCCCCGCCGTTGGCATCGTAGCGTTGTTGGGTTGGCAGCCATATATCGCCGGCAACGGGTACAAAGTACTGCGTAACCTTTAGTGTATCTATATACTGTATGCCGTTTATTTTGGTAAGGTACAACTCAAGCGAGTGGATGTTCCAGTTGTTTTCTACTATACTAAGCACGCCGGTAAAGCAGGGGTCGGCTTTGCGTTTGGGGGTAACCAGTATTTTGTTTACCAGGTACTCACCCTCTTTATATGCGCCCAGCATGTGGAAGTTGTAATAGAAAAAAGTATTCTCGGATAATGGCGAAATAAACGGGCGCTGGGCAATAAAAGGTATTGTGATGTTGCGTTCGTAAAAGTTGAAATAAAAGTTTTGTGCCGAGTTGAATGTAAACCCGTTGGCACGGCCACTAACCTTGCTTGAATAAATTACCTCGCGGAACTTATCGGGCTTTTTGTAGTACAGTTTCGATTGCGATTCGCTTAAATAAATTATACCCGAATTTTTAGGGCCACTTAGCAGACCGCCTGTATTTAGCTTACGGCCCAATATACGGTCGGGGGCCTCTAATATCCGTTGCAGGCCTTTTACATAGGCATCGCAGCTGTAGCTTTCTACCACATTTAAAAAGTACTTGCGCTTTTGTATGGCTTTGCGTATAACCTCCAGCGCGGGGTCTTCGCTACCGTTAACTACTACATCGCGTATTTCATACTGCTGCGGCTCCAGAGTAACATTCAGCTCAAGGTCGGCTTTTACAGTTACGGTTTCGGTATGTTGCTTAAAGCCCAGGTGCTGAAATATCAGTTCATAAGTACCGGCAGGCAGGTCGAACTGGTATTGGCCGGTAGCATTGGCCGAGGTACCATTGGTAGTACCCTTTACAAATATGTTGCTATAGCCCAGCCGCTCGTTATTAGCACCGCTAACTACGCCGTGTATATTAAACGCCGAGGCAGACAAAGCCAGCCAAACCAAAACCCATGAAAACAATATGCGCATGTAGAAATGAAAATAAGAAAATATTGATACCATGGATTGGAGCCGGTGTGCGGTTGGTTGAAAGAACAACAACTATAACAGGAGTATTGTTTTGGCAGAACATGCTTACCCGGTTACAGAGCGGTAGCTGATGACTACAGGTTTTAAGCAACAATTATTATATTATATAAAATCAATATACAATAAAGGGGTTAACAAAAATGGTGGTAGGGGTATTAACATTGAAATTTACAACCACCTAAAAATGAGCAGATTAGAGATAGAGGGTGTTAACATGGTAAAAAAAATGCTCTAATTTTGCTTTACATCTACATACAATAAATCGGTACGGATTTTAAAGTCGGTCTCCTTTTTAAGCTGTAGCGTAACTGTTTGGCTGGTGGTAGTTGCCGGCAATTGCTTAGCGCTATTGCCTTTGGTGCATACAATAACCGGCATAGTAAAACCGGTAACATCGGCCTGCCAGTAGTAGGTAAATTCGTACTGGCCCTTGTGTATTTTTTTAAGCTTATAATGTAGCACAGGTATAGCGGGGCGTTTAAGGTATTGCTCAAACACGGTGGTAAGGTCTTTACCGGTTTTGTGGTTAAAGTAAGTAAGCACGTCGGCATAGCCAATGTTATTCATTTTAAAGGTAGTGTCGCACATACCTTTTATCAAAGCCCACCAGCGGCTATCATCATTAACTATACTACGAATAGTATTTAAGAACAAAGCACCTTTAGAGTACATATCACCATCGCCTTCTTCGTTTACACCGTAGGGGCCTACAATGGGCTTCTTATTATCTATATGTGCCTTGTGGGCGTTGATGTATTTAATGGCAGTGTCTTTACCAAACTGGCACTCTACATAAATGCTTTCGGTATAAGTACAAAAGCTTTCGT
>JBJOOW010000297.1:0-2528 GCA_046051095.1 Bacteroidota bacterium
GCCGCCTGCTGTAACAGCGCCACCGGTAATTGCCCAGTGATAATTTACCCCTGGCACTGCCGGTGTAGAGTATACAACTTTATCGCCTGCGCAAACAGGCCCCACACACTCAACCGGCGGGCCTGCGTTAGCATCTACCTGCACAGTGGTAGTGGTGGTATCGGTACAACCAGATTGGTTGGTAACTATCAAGGTAGCATCGTGGCTACCGGTACTGGCAAACGTGTGGTTAAAAGTGTGTATGTCAGAAGTAGTACCATCATCTAATTGCCATTGATACGAAAACGACGAACCACCTTGTGCCGATGCGCTAAATATGTTATTGCCGCCCAGGCAGGCATTGGTAGCGGTTGCAGTAGCCGTTGGTGCGGGGTAAACTGTAACCGATGCGCTGATAGTATCGGCACAGCCAGCACTGGTGGTTTCTATAGCCCGAATGTAAGTGCTACCAGCCTGAGGAAACAGGTATAACATGCTATCGGGGCCTTGTGCGGTAAGGGGTGTGCCGCTACCGCTGCTCCAGGTTACATTACCCTGGCTACCCGTTGTTGAAATTACGTGGTACCATACAGGCATGTTCTGACAGATATTAACTGTTATGCTGCCCGAATCATTGCTTTGGCCTGCCAGTAATAAATTGGGGGTAGGTTCTATAGTTATAGCCTGATGCAATACTGAATCGCAGCCGATACCATTGCTGATGATGACCGATACGCTGGCCTGCCCGGCAACATCAAAATTCAACTGAGCCTGCTGTCCGTGGCTGTTGCCGTTTATACTTGCTACCGACGCCAGCCAGTTGTACTGAAAGCTACTCTGCGCATTGCTTAGCGAATACAGGGCCATACTGCCCGAACATACCACGGCAGGGCCGGTAAGCTGTTGTTGCAGGTAGGGCCCTACGTATAATTGCTGGGTTAGCGAATCGCTGCCATTTGGCGACTGCACAAGTAGTGTTACCTGATAAGTACCGGGCGTATACTGGTGGTAGGTGGCACTGCCTGTGCCGGTAGTGTTATCGCCAAACAGCCAGGTGTAGGTGTCGTATGTAGTGTTGGTTGCAATAAAGGTTACCTGTCCGTTACAGCCATTTTGGTAGTTAAAGTTTGCCGTAACTACACTGGCAAAGGCACTGCTTATACAGAGCAGCAGCCAAAGGGTAACTAAAAAGCGTTTAGTAGGGTTCGGTTCCATAGCGGTGTTTTGTAATACTTTGATGGAACAGAATTACACGTAGTTGCAAATGCAACCATATTATTTGCTATGTCATCTTACGCGGCTTTTATTGAGGATTACTGTTTGTGTTATTGCTATTAAGTCTCAATTCTCTCTCATTAATCTTACATGTATAGCAGGTTTTTACCAATAAAAAGCCAACCTGTTCTAATCAGGTTGGCTTTTTGAATGAATGATTTATTTGTTATTACCCCACCTTCGCCACAAACACATCCACTCTGTCGTTTAGTTTAGCCTCCAGTAGTTTGCTCAGTTTTACCTCGCCTATTACGTAATTGGTTGTAGTGCTGGTGTAGCGCTCCGATATGTTTTTTACTGCCAGTTCTTCCAGCAGGTTTTCATCGCTGTAGCGTATATAAAGTTTCAGGTAATGGTCGTTGCTAAAGGGCACGGTGCCGTTTTGTTTTACCTTTTTGTACTCGTAGCGGTAGTTGTAGGTTAGCGCGGCAATATCGGATAGTACAGCCGAGCCGGTAGGGTAGCTGCCGGCGCCTTTGCCCAAAAAGAACTGTTTGTCGCTAAACGCTGCTGTAAGCTGTACGGCGTTAAATTCGTTACGTACATCAAAAAATAAATCGTGCGGTTTAATAAACTTAGGTATTACATAGCTTACAACTTTATTATCGGCAGTACGGTAGGTGTGGGCTATCAGTTTTATTTTAAAACCTTTCTCGCGGGCGTAGGTACTATCGGCTACCGACAGGTTTTGTATGCCAAAGTTGAAGATGTCTTCGGGCTTTACTATTAAGCCAAACGTGTGTAGTGTAAGTATGGTTAGCTTAAACTTGGCATCAAAACCTTTTACATCCAATGTAGGGTTGCTTTCGGCAAAGCCTAACTGCTGCGCCTGGCGCAGGGCTTCATCGTAGCTAATGTTTTCTTCCGATGTTTTGGTAAGTATGTAGTTGGTGGTGCCGTTGCATATACCTTCCAGCGAATCGAGTAAGTCGTTATCGTAGTATTCCTCCAGATTACGGATGATAGGAATTGAACCACATACAGAAGCTTCGTATATAAACGGCACGTTGTTTTGTTGTTGCAGGTTGTATAACTCCTGCAGGTGTTCGGCTATCATTTTTTTATTGGCCGATACAACTGCCTTGCCCTTTTTAAGTGCTGTAGATACAATATCAAATGCCTCATCGGCATTGTCTATTAACTCTACTACTACATCTAGTGAGTCATCGTTAAGTATGTCATTTTTATTGTAGGTAAATAACTCAGTTGGCAGGTCGCGTTTTTTATCGCGGTGCTTTACACCAATGCGTACTATTTCGGCATTAAGTCCTTTG
>JBJOOW010000298.1:0-6054 GCA_046051095.1 Bacteroidota bacterium
CAGGAGCACGAACACTCTTGCTTTAGCGATAACACCCACAACGATATGCGCATGAACATACTGGGTATATATAATGTATATAACGGTAGCTATACCCGCACCGATGGCACAGCTATAACCGGTACCAGCATATACGATGTGCTTAAAGCAAAAGATGAGAACGTAGCCAACGATACTAAAAACGCCATACAGGATAGTAAAGACAAAGTATACCTGATACCAGCACCATTCGACCAGCAGTTTGAAGCTGGCTCGGCGGGCAGGCCTATAATAAAAAATGCCATTGATGCGCTTAAACTACAAGGCGATAAACTGGCAGTAGCCGCACAGGCACTTGGTTATACTATTACTATTGAATAATACCCACCACTGTAACGTATGAAAATGTTGTTGTGCAAAGGCAGAAGCTATTTTAAAACCACTATTACACTTGGTTTAGGAATGGTGTTTGCCATAACCATTATACTACACGGCTGCAAGCCCGAAAGCAACAGCAAAGGCTACGAGGCCGGCGAAGAAAACCAGGGCGGTACCACTACAACATTCGATTACTCGCAAAATGCATTCAGCCACCCGGCACCGCATTTAAGCGATGAAGATGATACGCGCTTTAATGTAGGTAACTCGTTTTTTAATATGGCGTGGGTAATGGCACCGGCTTCTACCACCGGTGCCGATGGCCTGGGCCCGTTGTATAATGCAACCAGTTGCTCGGGCTGCCACTCGCACGATGGCAGAGGCCGCGCACCGGTAGGCAACGAAAATGTAACCGGCTTGTTGTTTCGCCTTAGTGTACCGGGTACCGATGCACACGGTGGCCCTGCACCGCACCCGGTGTATGGCGGGCAGTTTCAAAACCTTAGCATACCGGGCGTAGAGCGCGAAGGTGGCTTTGCCATAAGCAAACAACCGGTAACGGGCTTGTTTGAAGATGGTACGCCTTATACACTTTACCAACCGGTGTATACACTTAACGGCAATTACGGCCCGCTGGATGGTGTGGCTATATCGCCACGTGTAGGCCCGCAAATGATAGGGCTTGGTTTGCTGGATGCTATAACGCTGGCCGACCTGCAGGCACACGAAGATGTGAACGATGCCAATGGCGATGGTATATCGGGCCGCATTAACTATGTGTGGGATGTAGCAGCTAACATGCTGATGCCGGGGCGCTTTGGCTGGAAAGCCAATCAGCCTAACCTTACCCAACAGGTAGCAGGTGCATTTAACGGCGATTTGGGTATTACATCATCTATGTCTCCGCACGACCATTGCACATCGGCACAAAACGATTGCAACAATGCACCTAATGGTAACGATAGTACCGGTTATGAATTAACAGCCAAACAACTGGACCGTGTTACGTTTTATTCAGCTACCCTATCGGTGCCCGGCCGCCGAGATGCCAAAAACGAAGCTGTACTTAAAGGTAAGCTGCTGTTTAACAACGCCGGCTGCACCGGTTGCCACGTAGCCAGCTATACTACTGGTCCGCACACTATAGCAGCCGTAAGCAACCAAAAAATATATCCGTACACCGATTTGTTGTTACACGATATGGGTAGCGGCCTGGCAGATGGCTACAGCGATTATATGGCTACCGGTAACGAATGGCGCACTCCTCCCCTATGGGGCATTGGTTTATTCAGCACCGTAAATGGCCATACGTTTTACCTGCACGATGGACGTGCAGCTAACCTAACCGAGGCTATACTATGGCACGGCGGCGAAGCAGAAAAAGCAAAAGAGAATTTTAGAAAAATGAGTGCGCAGGACCGCGAAGCACTGTTACAGTTTTTAAACTCGTTATAGAAAAGATACAGATGAAGCATAAGTACAGAAACCAGTCGCTTATATTTTTTGCAGCAGTAATACTGTTAGTTAGCATACAGGCTTGCAAACCAAAACCAAGCGCACTTGAAAACTACAACCGCACTACGCTGCTTACTAACCTGGCCGATAGTGTAATTGCGCCGGCATACAACAACCTTAGCAGTAACGCTGCATTGCTGAATAATGCAGCCAATGCATTTGCGGCAGCACCTACTACATTAAACTTACAGGCATTACAAACTGCATGGAGCAATGCGCTGGATAGCTGGATGAGTTGCGAAATGTTTAACCTGGGCTATGCCGAAACAAACTCGCTGGATGTGCAGATAGGTGCCGTACCTGCCAACTACGATTTAATAGAAACAGAAATACACGGAACCAACACACTGGATGAAAGCTATATAGCAGCTACCGGTACTACCCGTAAAGGCTTTGCTGCTATTGAATATTTAATTTATGGCGATGGTATTACCCAACAGGCCGTACTGGATAGCTTTACTACCAGCACTGCGGCTACACGCAGGTTGCAATATTTACAGGCTATTTGTGCGCATATAAAAACACAGGCAAGCGCAGTAAGCAGCGAGTGGAACAATGGGCCGGGTTACAACAACTTTATTAGCCAGACCCAGTTGGATATAAGCGGATCGCTTAACCTGTTGGTGAACGCACTTACCGAACATATTGAACTGGTGCGCAAAGCCAAAGTGGGCAAGCCGCTGGGTATAGATAACGGTGGCACTACCGATGGCAGCCTTTGCGAATACCGCCTAGCGCCACGCAGCATACAAAACATACGCACCAACATACTGGCATGGAAAGATATTTACACCGGTAAAAGCGGCATAGGTGCCGATGATTACCTGGACCATGTTGGCGCGCAATACAACGGTCAGCCGCT
The DNA here is from genome assembly GCA_046051095.1 of Bacteroidota bacterium. Lineage (GTDB taxonomy): Bacteria > Bacteroidota > Bacteroidia > Chitinophagales > LD1 > Bog-950. The sequence continues at coordinate 2,735 of JBJOOW010000298.1, forward strand.
ATCTAACACTATTAGCCAGCAGCTTGATGTATGCCTTGAAAAAGCCAACGCTATTAACGCGCCGCTGCACAGTGCTGTTACCGTACAACAAGCCGAAGTAAATGCGCTGTACCTGGAGTTAAAAAAACTAACCGTACTGGTTAAGGTAGACCTTGCCAGCAACCTGGGTGTAATTATAACTTTTAGCGATAACGACGGTGACTAACAATAACCATAGCACCCCTAACCCAAAACAACATACGCTCAGTGCCGGGCGTGTACTGGCATTTTTGTGCCAGCAACAAAGCGGTGCCCCGTTGGTTGTGTTTAGGTTTGCGTTTGGGGTTATGATGTTTTTATCGGCGTTGCGGTTTATTACCAATGGCTGGGTAGAGGCCCTTTATATAAAACCCACTTACTTTTTTACCTATTATGGTTTTGAATGGATACACCCGCTAAATGCAACGGGCATGTACCTTGTGTTTGGAGTAATGATGCTGGCTGCCGTTGGTATAGCTACCGGCATAGCCTACCGGTTAAGTGCAGTGTTGTTTTTTGTATTGTTTACCTATGTAGAGTTACTGGACAAAACCAACTACCTGAACCATTATTACTTTATAAGTATAATGGGTATGCTGCTGTGTTTGCTACCCGCAACCGGCAACATTTTTAAACTAAAAAACGGCCTGCCACAGGTACCGCGCTGGGCTATACTAACGCTACAGTTACAAATGGCTACAGTGTACTTTTTTGCCGGTGTAGCCAAAATAAATACCGATTGGTTGCTACACACCATGCCACTACAAATATGGCTGCCTACTAAAACAGAGCTACCGGTAATAGGTCCGCTGTTGGGTATACCTGCGGTAGCTTATATATTTAGCTGGTGCGGAATGTTGTTTGATGTGTTGATTGCCTTTTTTCTGTTTAACCGCCGTACGGTATGGTACGCGTATGCCGTAGTAGTAGTTTTTCATGTGCTTACGGCCATACTGTTTCCGGGTATTGGTATGTTTCCTTTTATAATGATAGTGTGTGCTACGGTGTTTTTACCGGCATCGTTCCACCAAAAAACAGTAGGTGTATTTTTAAAGAGAAACAATGAACTACCTGATACGGCCATACCATCTTCAACTTTCAACCTTCAATATGTAATTATAGCATTGCTGGTATTGCACTTTACAGTACAGGCAGTGTTACCATTCCGCTATGCGTTGTACCCCGGCAAGTTGTTTGTACACGAGCAGGGTTTTAGGTTTAGCTGGCGTGTTATGCTGATGGAAAAGGCGGGCATTGTTTTTTTCCGTGTAAAAACCAATACAGGTAAAACCATAGAAATAAACAACCGCGATTACCTGACCGCACAGCAAGAAAAACAAATGAGCACACAGCCGGATATGATATGGCAGTTTGCCCAACATCTTAAAACCATATACCACACTAACGAAGTATACGCCGAGGCCTACGTAACGGTAAATGGCCGCGGCAGCCGTTTATTTATAGACCCTACTGTAAACCTTGCCGCCGAGGCTGATGGGTTTGGTAACAAAAAATGGATACTGGCCAGCGCGCAATAAATGAAAAAAAGTTTCATCTGTTTCTTATTGGTGCTTATTACAGGTATGGTATCGGCTAAATACTATAGTATAAGTGGTATTGCAAAAAACGAAACCACCGGCGAAGTACTACAGGGTATAGTAGTTGTAATTGAGAAACAGGGTAACAAAACCATTACCGACTCGCTGGGGCAGTTTGTGTTTAATAATCTGTATTCGGGTACGTACCGCGTTACATTCCGCAACTTTTTGTTTGAAAAGAAAACAGTAGATGTAACCGTGGCAGATAGTAACACTTATGTTGGTGCTGTACTGCTTAAACCCTATGTAAAAGAGCTTAACACCGTAACCATAGATGGCAACCAGAGCAGCTTTGGTGTAACGCGTTTAAAAGCAGTAGAAGGCGCTGCTATATACGATGGTAAGAAGAACGAGGTAATTGTAATGAAAGATATGGATGTATCGCTGGCTACCAACAGCAGCCGGCAGATATTCAGCAAGGTGCCGGGCATTAATATTTGGGAGAGCGATGCTGCCGGTATACAACTGGGCATTGCCGCGCGTGGATTAGACCCTAACCGTACCTCTAACTTTAATACGCGTCAGAATGGGTATGATATGAGTGCCGATGCGCTTGGTTATCCCGAAACATATTATGTACCACCGGCAGAAGCTGTGGACCGGATTGAAGTAATACGTGGAGCAGCATCGTTACAATACGGGCCGCAGTTTGGTGGCATGGTAAACTATGTATTGCAGCGCGCACCCGAGGATAAAAAGATAGAATGGACATCGTACACTACTGCCGGCAGATATAAACTGGTAAGTACCTTTAACAGCATAGGGGGTACTGTAAAGTGTTTTCATTACTACGGTTTTTACAACTACAAACAAGGCGAAAGCTGGCGGCCTAATGCAGGTTACAAACTGCACAACGCCTTTGCCAGCATAGGCTACCAGTGCAGCGAAAAGCTGGCTATAAATGCTGAGTATACCTTTAGCCGTTACACAACACAACAGCCCGGTGGCCTAACCGATGCACAGTTTAACCGCGATGCCCGCCAATCGTTACGTAACCGCAACTGGTTTGCCGCCAACTGGAACATACTGGCTTTATCGCTAAACTATAAGTACAGTGCTTTCCACCAGGTAAATGTGCGTGTGTGGGGCTTTAGCGGCTGGCGAAACGCCGTAGGCTATCTGGGCCCTGCCAACAGAACTGATGATGTAACGCATAACCGCGATTTGATTAAAGATACTTATCTGAACATGGGAGCCGAAGCCCGTTACCTGTGGAAATACTACATTAAAAAGAGTTTATCGTCGCTGCTGGTTGGTGGCCGCTTTTATACCGGACAAACACAAAAGGCACAAGGGTTTGGTAACAACAGCAGCAGTGCGCAGTTTGATTTTGTAAGCGATAGCCTTATAAGCTCTGACTATAGTTTTCCGGGAATGAACGTGGCGCTGTTTGCCGAGAATGTGTTCAACATTGATAATAAGGTAAAGCTAATACCGGGTATACGCTACGAGTACATTAACACGAAAGCCAAAGGCTACTACCGCCAAACTACCAACGAGTTTGTTGATAGCATACAGCGATTTGAACAACGCTCATTTAAACGCAGCTTTGTGTTGCTGGGCCTGGGTGTAAGCTACAATGTATGGCAACGTACCGAGCTGTACGCTAACTTTTCGCAAAACTACAGGGGCATAACCTTTACCGATATGCGTGTAATACGCACCAGCCAGTTGGTTGACCCTAACCTGAAAGATGAAAAAGGA
>JBJOOW010000299.1:0-2684 GCA_046051095.1 Bacteroidota bacterium
CCTCCTATCCGAAAATTTGGCTCATCGTGCATAGGTGGCACCACCCTGCTTACTTACCAAAGCTCGCCATATATTACATACCGGTGGAGGAAACCCAACGGTACATTATTTACGGGCGACACACTGATACTATCGCCCACAACATTGGCCGATACAGGCATATACACGATAACTAAAATAGTTTCGATTAACGGCTGTGTCGATTCGTTTACAGCAACCTATAACCTACAGCAAAATGCCATGCAGTACAGGTTCGATACTATTTGCCATGGTAGTAGTTATACCTTCGGTGGTCGTACTTACAGTACCTCAGGTATATACGCCGATACAATACTAACTACTGGTTGCGATAGCATTATTATACTAAACCTGTCTGTACTCTATCAATTCGATACCATTACCAGTACAATCTGCCAGGGCCAATTACTTATTGTAAATAGTAAAACGTACACCAACGCTGGTATGTATAGCGATACACTTACAGGTAGCGGTTGCGATACTATACTAACTATAGACCTGCATATTAATAACTACTCCTACGGTTCGCAGTTTGTAACCAACTGCCCCGGCAATACCTACACCTGGAACGGCCGGACGTATAACCAAACCGGTATTTACCGCGATACGTTAGCAACTACCGGCTGCGACAGTATAGATGTACTATACCTGGATGTGCCTGAGATAATACGCGAAGTATACTACGACACCATATGTACCGGCGAAAGCTATACATGGGGCGCACACCAGTATGGCGATGCAGGTATCTATAACGATACTGTACCCTTTGGCTTGTGCTACAAAACCCGTGAACTAAACCTGTATGTAGCCGAACCAGCTGTGGGCGATACTGCAGAACAAAGCTATACCGTTCAGTTTTACGATTCGATAACCCTTAATGCCTGTATGCCTTCGTTAATATACAGGTGGAACTATGGCGATTGTTTGAGTTGCTCTACTATTACAGTTAAACCCACCGAAGAATATAATTACTATCGGTGTGAAGCTATTAACGAATATGGATGTATTGCCACCTGCTACTACACTGTAATGATAGAAGGTATTTACGGCAATGTATTTGTGCCCAATATTTTTACCCCTAACAGCGATGGCAACAACGATGAGTTTAAGCTATATGGTAAAAACATCCGTTTCCACAACCTACAGGTATTTAACCGCTGGGGCGAAAAAATATTTGATACCGATAACGAAAACAATGGCTGGGATGGCACTTACAAAGGCGAACCACAACCACCGGGCGTTTACGTTTACATAGTTAAGTACTCGCCCTTGTACAATGCAGAGAATCGCAATATCAAAGGTAGTGTAACGTTATTCAGATAGCTTTATACATTTAAACTACAAACACACTTTATGAAAAACCTTATTACCCTGCTGATATGTACAGCCCTTATATCGTTAAGTGCCTGCAATGGCAAAACATCTGCCACTGTCGAAAACCTATCGGCCAACCAAAAGGTTTACATTAAAATTACCGGTACTCGTAGCAACTCGCTCGACCCATTTAAAACAGAGATAAGCGTAAAGGCTTACGACCTAAAACCGGGCAAGCTAATTATGGAAATAATGGCCCCCGACCTGAACAGCGAAAACGTAAAGTTTAACTGGCAGGATGAAAGCCACTGCACCATTACCATTACAGAGCAGGACGAACACACCCGTACGTTTCAGCTAATAGCCGATGCCAACCAGTTACAACTGGCAGAGATTTAGAAAATCTATCTATCGAAAAAGTGCCGCTCCTCTTCGCGCTCTTCAAATTCAAACTCGTGCGGTGGTGGTAAATCGAGCCGGCGCAGAAAAAATGCAATTACAACCCCACTAATAGCACCAAACAGGTGCGATTGCCACGACACACCCGGTTGCGGTACAAACCCTGCTACCATACCCCCGTATAGCAGCGCTACAAAAAAGGCTATAGCCATGGCTGTTCTGTCTCGGCGAAAAACACCCGATGCAAGCAAAAATGAAGCTATACCATAGATGATGCCGCTTATACCAATATGCACAGTGTATTCGGGCGCAAAGGCCCACACCATAGTATTACTTACCAGGTGCACAAACACCAATACTATCAGCGCATGGCGCGGGTAAGCATTAAGCAGTACCGTTAACAGCACCAGCATGGGCAGCGTATTGCTAACCAGGTGCTCAAAACTACCATGTAAAAACGGCGAAAACAGTATTCCACGCCATCCATTTGGGTCGTGTGGGTGGTTGCCATACACAAAGCTGTTTATTACCCCAAGCTGCTGCAGGGCAAACACAAACCACAATACCGAAATAAGGGCAAAACCTATTGCAATACTCTTCCAGAAATTCATCCTATCCACCGCCATGTACCGAAGAAAATGATTTTGCTTAACCAGACGAATAAAAACAGCCCCTATTTTATATTTTTAAATTGCAAAGCCTTAAAAGCAACACACATTAACAACGTACCCGCATGAAAGCGATTAAACTTATCCTCTCGCTGCTTATTACATCTGCACTCATATTTGCCTTTAACACCAAACTGGGTGTAGTTCCGCCACTGGGCAAATTTCTGAACCCGTTTACCGGTTTCTGGCAAAATGCTGAAAACAATAGCGCATGGAAAGACAGCAAGGAAAACCTGGAAGGATTGAAAGAAGAAGTAAATGTGTATTTCGACGACCGGCTGGTGC
>JBJOOW010000300.1:0-2696 GCA_046051095.1 Bacteroidota bacterium
CACACCGCCGGTTACAGTGCATCAGTATGCGCCGGTTAGTATGACCATGAGCAGCACCGTTAGCCCCAATACAGTATGTGCTAACGAGGGACCTATTACACTTACTGTTACCACCACACCACCCTCTACAGTGTTATGGAACAACGGTATTTTTGGTAACACTATAACTTTTTACGACCCTGGCTATTACGCTTTCCAATTGGTAGATAGTAATGGCTGCAGGGGTAATCAGAATACTTTTCCGGTATACTGGGCAGCTAATTTTAACCAACTTATTGCAGGTTGCTATACCCGCTGCCTGGGGCAGGATAATACCCTATATGGCCCGGTAGCGCCTATTGGCGAGCAATACACTTACCAGTGGATTAGAATTGATAACAACGTAACTACAGTAGTTAGTACACATGTTAATTACAATCCGCAGCAGTCGGGCACTTACCGGCTTATCATCCGCAACCAGTTTGGTAATACCACCAATAGCTGTGTCGATACTTCCGACGAAATATATCTGGATATTATGCCATGCCCTAACACAGCCTGTGTGCCGGAAGGTATAGACACCAGTTGTACAGCCTGCCACTACGAGGCTGATAGCATGGCGCATGTAGTAGAGTTTTTGGTAAGTTTTAATTATACAGGTACTACCAACTCGTCATTCTCATTGTATTGCAACACAGCCCATATAAGCGCATACGAAAACGTAGTAGATAATGGGTCGGGCACACCGGTAATAATGGGGCATACTGTTGTGCCCGGGCAAAACAGTATACATATGGAAATTTGGGATACACCACCCCATCAATCAAACCATCAGGTAATAATAGTAATAGGCGATTGCCACATACCAGTAACCATAACAGTACCCAGCCAATGCGAGTAAAAAACAAAAATATAGTAACCATAATTTGTATGCTGGTGTGGCTATTGCCACCAGCCGTACAGGCGCAGCAGCCCGGCCAGCAATGGATACGCAGTGCAGGTGGCAGCGGCATACCCGGCAGTACATCGGGTAACCCTGCGCCAGATGTTATTAGCGATATGGTAGTAGAACCTAACGGCGATATAATAACCTGCGGTTCGGTATCGTATAATCCGGCCTTTGGCAACACTACCTTTAGCCCACCTAACTCTAATTACGGAAATGTCGATTTTTTTATAGCAAAGTATAACTCGTGCGGCGACCTGCTTTGGGCACGGGTTGGTGGCGGACCGCAGGGTGATGGTATTCGTGCCGTTGAAACAGACAGTGCAGGCAATATATATGCTTTGTTGTTTATGCCATTGAGCAATTCGCCGGGATATATCAAAACACCTACACTTGATACCAGTTTTCTCGATTCTCGATTATTTTTTCTGCGCTTTACACCCGATGGTGAAATTACCCGTATAGTTAGGTACAATCAGTTATCAGCTTTTACATCTAGTTTCGAAATGTTAAGTAACGGACTGTTACAGGGATTGTATTACAATTCAGCGAGTCCGGATACTGTAGGCAACTTTACTTTTAAACCGTACTCGAAGTATTTTGTCCGGTTCAATACAGATGGTGATATGGTTGATGTAAAATTGATTGACACCATTAGTAATGCCGGGGCAGACTCGAAGTTTACAGTTGACGACAACGACAATACCTACTTTGGTGTAAATACGTACATGCAAACCCAGATGACTATTCTGGATACTGTTCTTACAAACTTTCCTCTAGTAGGCGGTATTGTTGTACGTGCCGATAAAGATTTACATATAACCAAAGCAATAGCTTGTTATAAATATGGCGCTCTGTTTAATATGAATTACCATAAAGGCTATTTGTATACATCTGATAGAAATGGCAACGGCGGGTATTTTAATGGCGACACAACAACAACGCCACAAGGCACCAATTATGTATTTACCGCTCTCAAACTAGATACTAACTTCAATATTATCTGGAAAAAGCAACCCGCGGTACAAACTGTTAATCCGGCCTTTACCGCCATGCTCAATTACCCGTCGGATGATTATTTGTATATGAGCTACCAGAACCGCGGAACCGTACAATGGGATAGTATAACACTGTACAACGCTACCAATACATTAAACCTGGCTGGCGTACGCTTAAGCACCGCCACCGGCGATGTGGTAGATGCCTGGAAGTTTGACGGCAACCACACTTCGAAGGATGAGTTTGATTTTATACGTACCGATGCTAATGGCAATGGTTACTACGGCGGTATGTTTGGCAATAAAATAGTAGTAGCCAACGATTCGGTATATGCCAACGGCACCAGCACCAGCCCCGATAACTTTATAATAAAATGGGGCTTGCCCTGCACCGATACCCTTAACAGTGTAGATGCCCCTGCGGCACCTGCGCAGCTGGTAGCTACCGCAGTAAGTACAACCGGCATACAGGTAACCTGGGGTGGTGTGCCGGGTAACCATTATGGGTTTAACCTGTACCGTAGCCCCGATGGTATTAGTAACTGGCAGTTTATAACTGCCACCACTCACAATGTATACAACTACAGCGATCTTGGCTTAAACCCCGGTACTACTTACTGGTATAAAGTAGCAGCATATACCTCTACCGGTGGCGAGGGAACTTTCTCAAATACCGATAGTGCTACCACCTTTACCGGTAACTGCAGTGCAGCAATAGCACAAATTACAGCCGGCACTAACCACACCTTTACTGTAGCCGTAAGTGGCAGTGG
>JBJOOW010000301.1:0-2850 GCA_046051095.1 Bacteroidota bacterium
ACATGGATGCTGTGCTACAGGCGTACTACGTACTGGCCGGTTTTTATGGCTGGTACCTGTGGAGCAAAAAAGACGCTGCCCAACAACCCGAAACACAAATAACCAGTTACACTTTAAAACAACTGCTGCCGTGGCTGCTACTGGGCTTTGTGCTTACGCCGGTGTTTGGCTATGTGTTTGCAGGTTTAGGTAACTCGTACCCGTATGTAGATGCATTTACAGCCGTGTTTAGTTTTATTACTACTTACCTTACCGCTAAAAAGATTTTAGAGGGCTGGGCCATGTGGGTAGTGATAGATGTGGTGCTGATAGCGCAATATCTTGTCAAGAATGCCAACGTGATGGCGATTTTTTACCTGTTTCTTACCATCGTAGCCTTTTATGCCTATATTGACTGGCGTAAGCAGTACAGGCAGCGCTATGGTATATAAAGTGTGTATTACAGGAACTGAGTCGACGGGAAAATCTACACTGGCAGAGAAGCTATCTATTTATTACCGTACCCTGCATGTGCCCGATTACTCGCGCTACTATATAGACCAGCTTAGCCACCGTTATACCAAAATGGATGTGCTGCACATTGCGCAGGGTATAGTGGAATTAGAAGACCGTATGCTGCCACAGGCCAACCGCTATTTTATAAGCGATAACGACCTGATAAATATTAAAATATGGCTACAGTACTATAAATGGGAGGTGCCCGCCTGGCTGGAAGAGCAAATAATAAAACGCCGGAGCCACCTTTACCTGCTATGCGATATAGACCTGCCCTGGATAGCCGATGAACAACGGAGCAACCCAACCGACAGAGCCGAACTTTTTGAGCGCTTTAAAAACGAGCTGAAACAGATTAACGCCAACTACCACATTGTTACGGGTTTAACCCCACAACAACGGCTAAGCAATGCCATACAACTGATAGAAAATAAGATGCCTTTGGCCAAGGGCTGAAACAAGCCGCTGCCTTTACGGAACAAAATTCTGTTAAGCCCGTATACTTAAATCCGAGACTATAAGTATGACAGAACCCGTAGCCAACAACCAGGCAGACTTAACGCAACAGGTTGAAAATCTTATTGCTGAGTTGGAACAGCGCAAAAAAATGCGCGATACCAACAGTGCCCACCTGGGTGTAGAGGCTTTTAAGCTGGCTAAACAAACAGGCAACAAACGGCTTTGGGTACGCTCGGCTACTGTACTTACACACTACTACTCGGATATTACCAGCGAGTTTGATAAAGCAATTGAATGTTGTAAAGAGATAATTGAGGGGCTGGATAACGAGGCAGATGCCGAAGCAAAATCGGAATTTTACCGCCGCCTGGGTTTAAATAACGACTATATAGGCGAGCTTATACAATCTAAACAGGCGTACGATAAATCGGTACAGTTGCTGGAAGACCGCGCTAACCTTAGCGAAACCGGTTTTTTAACGCTGGCCCGTTCGCTGTTTAACGAATCGATTATATACGGCGACCTGGGGCTTGATACCCTTAAACGCGAATACCTGCACCGTGCGTTTGGCTATTTTCAAAAGGCCAGCTACCGCCCGGGCATAGCGCGTTGCTATATATCGTTTGGTGTAGATAGCTACCAGAAAAAAGAGCTTGAAAAATCGCTGGCGTTTTACGAAAAAGCGATAACCATTGCCGAAGAGATAAACGATATACCGCCTTACTGCATTGCTATGGGTAACAGCGGTATTGCCTTTGCCGACCTTGGCCAGCGTGAGAAAGCTGTGAAGTGTGCTGAAAAATCGATAGAGCTGGTTAAGAACCATACCAATAAAAATTTTGAACTGGATATTTACCAGATGGCTGGCCGTGTATACCAGGTAGTAGGCGATTTTGAACAAGCCGATTACTGGTTTACCAAAGCCGAAAAGCTGTATGTAGAGATGGGCCGTATAATAGACAACTTTGAGTTGTTTAAATACTGGGCCGAAACATTGAACGAGCTGGGCCGCCACGAAGAAGCTTACCAGAAACTTACCCGCTTTGTACGGCAGAAAGACGACCTGCACGAATTAAATAAGCAGGCTGAGCTGAGCGACGTAACACTGCGCTTTGAATACGAAGAGAGCAAGAAAGAACAGTTGCTACTGAAAAAGAAAAATGCCGAGATAGAAGAGTATGCGCAAAAACTGGAAGTATCGAACTTTGAGTTAAATCAGTTTGCACACGTAGCATCGCACGATTTGAAAGAGCCGTTGCGTATGATTACCAACTACTCGCAGTTGCTTAACAAGGCGTTGGCCAATACAGAAAATACCAACCAGAAGGATTACCTGTTTTACATTAACGAAGGCGCCAAACGCATGATGAATGTAATACAGAGCCTGCTGGAACTTTCTAAAATAAACTCTACCGATAACAAGCAACTGGTGCCTATGCAAGAGGTACTGGATGATGTTAAACTATCGCTGAAGTTAAACATAGATGAGCGGAATGCTGAGATAGAATCGGCGGCCCTGCCAAAAGTGTTTGCCGATAGGTTACACATGGGGCAGCTATTGCAAAACCTGCTTACCAACGCTATTAAATACAACCAAAGCGACAAACCGGTAATAAGCATAAACTGCAGCGAAACGGACAACTACTACAGCTTTGCTATAGATGATAATGGTATAGGCATTGCGCCACAATACCGCGAAAAGGTATTTATCATTTTCCAGCGCCTGCACCACCGTAATGAATATGAGGGTATAGGGCTAGGCCTATCTATCTGCAAAAAGATAGTAGACTCGATGGGCGGCCGTATCTGGATAGAAGACTCGCACCTGGGCGGAACAAAATTCTGCTTTACTATACCTAAGTAAATATAACTTACCTGAAAGGCAGTACTCAGCTG
>JBJOOW010000302.1:0-3557 GCA_046051095.1 Bacteroidota bacterium
TGTAACGGTCTGGGTGTAACCTACGAGGTTAGCCGCAAGGTAATAGTGCCGGATGAGAAAGTATCTATTAACCGCGGTGGTTTGTTGCCTATAGGCGAGCAGCGCGATAACTTTCTGTTCCGCGAACTGACGCAGATAGCGCGCAAGTATAAGTTTAACCTGAACGATCCTATTGCCAAAATACCCGAAGAGGCATTGAACTATATACTGTATGGCGATGCCGAAGAGCCGGCGTTTGAAGAGGAGGAAATGGTAATTGAAGATTACGATGACCGTTGGTACACGCTAAGCAAAGGTGGTTTGGTTGGTTTGCTTAAGCGCTGTTTCCGATTTACCACCAGCGATAGCATACGCAACTGGGCCGAAGGTTTTATGGAGCAGCACACCTGCCCAACCTGCAACGGTACCCGTTTGAAAAAAGAAAGCCTGTGGTTTAAGATTGATGATAAAAACATTGGCGAGCTGGCACAACTAGACCTGGGTGATTTACAAAACTGGTTTACCGGTTTAGAAGAACGCCTGAGTACCCGCCAGCAAACCATAGCACGCGAGTTGCTTAAAGAGATACGCACCCGTATAGCTTTTATTTTGGATGTTGGTCTGGACTATCTGGCACTCGACCGCCCCGCCAAAACACTAAGCGGTGGCGAAAGTCAGCGTATCCGTTTGGCTACGCAGATTGGTTCGCAGCTATCGGGTATTACGTACATACTGGATGAGCCCAGTATAGGCCTGCACCAGCGCGATAACCGCAAGTTGATAACTGCCTTGAAACAACTGGCAGCTAACCCTAACACAGTACTGGTAGTAGAACACGATAAAGAGATAATGCTGGAGAGCGACTATATACTGGATATTGGTCCGCGTGCCGGCGAGCATGGTGGCCGTGTAGTAGCACAGGGCACACCTAAAGAGTTTTTAAAACAGGGCTCTACTACAGCAAAGTACCTATCTGGTAAAATAAATATTGAAGTACCAACACACCGCCGGCAGGGCAATGGTAAATACCTAGCCATTAAAGGCGCACAGGGCAATAACCTGAAAAATGTAGATGCGGTGTTTCCGCTGGGCACATTTATTTGCGTTAGTGGTGTTTCGGGTAGTGGTAAAAGCTCGCTGATAAACGAAACACTATACCCTATACTGCACAACTACGTTTACAACGGCAAGTACAAACCGCTTAAACATGACAGTATTGAGGGTTTACAACATCTGGATAAAGTAATTGAAATAGACCAATCGCCTATTGGCCGTACGCCGCGCAGTAACCCGGTTACATACATAAAGGTGTTCGATGAAATACGCAAACTGTTCGCACAACTACCCGAAGCAAAAATTCGCGGCTATCAGGCTGGGCGTTTCTCATTCAACGTAAAAGGTGGCCGATGCGAGGAGTGTGGCGGTGGTGGTATGCGGATTATAGAAATGAACTTTTTGCCCGATGTAGAAGTACAGTGCGAAAAGTGCATGGGCAAACGCTATAACCGCGAAACGCTGGAGGTGCGCTACAAGGGTAAATCTATCAGCGATGTGTTGAACATGACGGTGGAGGACTCGCTGGAATTTTTCGAAAGCATACCATCTATATATCCTAAGCTTAAAACCCTGCACGATGTAGGGTTGGGTTACCTGCGGCTGGGCCAGTCGTCAACAACCCTTTCGGGTGGCGAGGCGCAACGCGTAAAACTGGCATCGGAGCTTAGCAAAAAGGACACCGGTAAAACTTTTTACATACTGGATGAACCTACCACTGGTTTACACTTTGAAGATATACGCGTACTGCTGGATGTGCTGAATAAACTGGTAGAAAAAGGCAATACCGTGCTGGTAATAGAGCATAACCTGGATGTAATTAAAGTGGCTGACCATGTTATTGATATTGGCCCCGAAGGTGGTTTCCGCGGTGGTAAGGTAATTGCTACCGGTACGCCAGAGGAGGTTGCAGGCAGTAAAGAAAGCCATACAGCTAAATTTTTGCGCGAGGAGTTTGGTATAAAATAGGTTAATACATATAGCCTAACATATCTAATTCTCCTTCTTACCATTTTTTACCGCTTATGTTTTTATACATAAAGTAAGAATCATCTATCTGCTCGTGGCCAATACTATGTGTAGTGCCTTTATGTATTTTCATCCATGTTACCTTAGGGTTTGTTTTTAAAAAGCCCATCCGTTCGTAAAAGGCGGGCTTATCGGTAACCAGAAATAGAAAGTCTATATTGTATTTATGGTTGATTGCAATGTTTATATACTCCTGCATTAAAGTAGTACCGTAACCTTTGCCTTGATAATCTGGATGTATTGTAATGCCGATAACGCCAAATACGGTTATTGGTTTATTATTCAGGCTCATTACCCGGTAGTCTATACCCATTTGCCCAATAAGTACTTCATCCCGGGTTAGCAATAGCCTGTAGTTGGGCAACTGTTTAAAGTAGTGTAATGGCTTACCCTCATTATACGTTTCGGGAAAACACATGCAAAGCAATTGGGCTACTTGCTTTTGCATACTTTCAGTTAGCTCAAATTCATTTACAAAATCTATTCTCATAGCAGTTTAAACGATTAAGCCTCCAGCATTTTTAATAATAGCTTGCCATATACACCATAACTGCCAAGTTGGTATCGTTGCAGCATGGCCTGCTCTTTACCGGTTAGTGGCTTGTTTTTCTTTCTCTTTTCGTACATCGATTTGGTGAGTACGTAGAAATACGGGAAATCGCTTTGGCGTACACCATAGTTGTGCGACCGTAAAAACTTGATGTGTTTGTTACACATCTGCACGGCTAAAGGTTTTTGGTTGGTAAGGTAAAAGTAGGCTGTTTGCAGGTGGCGTAACTCTACCTCGTATTGAAAGTACTTGCCTTTGGGGTTTTTCTCGAAACCCAGTTGTATAAACTCAAAGGCTTTATCGTACTGCTCTTTAAACAAAAAGTACTTAGCCATTGATATGGCATCGCGTGGCAGCATCAGGTGGCGTGTATGTGCCTGCGGCAATATTCGCCTTGTTTTTATTACTGTTTCGGCCTCTTTTAAGTGGCCGGTAATAAGGCAAATTTGTATGTATTTGGTGTTGTAGTAGCTGCTGTCAGGCAAAGCGTGCACCTCGGGGGTAAGTATCCATTTATCAAATGCAACAAACGATTCTTCAAACCGGCTCAGGTAATAAAGCAACTCGGCTTGCTTTAGCTGTATGCGTAACATTTGCCGCTTATTCAGTTCGCTGCTATAACGGCTTAAAACTTCCAGTGCTTCGCGGGTTACCAGCAATGCTGCTGCAAAATCTTCTATAGCATTATTAAAATAAATGTGTAACCAGTAGTAAGCAAAAGCAAGTTCCTCATCGGCATTGGCGGGCAGTTTGCCCAGTGCATCCAGTTTTTTTCGCTGCTCGGCCATTACGTTTCGTATTTCGGCAGCTGCAAAAAGTTTATCTATCTGCACATACATTAACTTACACTCAACCAGCATTTGGGCGTTGCGGTTTTTTTCTACCGCTACATACTTTTTAGCCAGCATACGCAGCACATCTTCATCTTTATGAATGATGGGCATGT
>JBJOOW010000303.1:0-7110 GCA_046051095.1 Bacteroidota bacterium
CGCATTACCAACCAGATATATGAAGGGCTGGTAGCGTTTAACCAGAAAGACCTTACCATAGAACCTATGCTGGCAAAAAGCTGGGATGTAGACAGCACTGCTACGGTGTATACGTTCCACCTGCGTACCGGTGTGGTGTTTCACGATGACCCTTGCTTTGCCGATGGCAAAGGCCGTGTAATGACAGCTAAGGATTTTGTATACTGCTTTAACCTGCTATGCACACCCGATGCCAAAAACCAGGGCTTTAGCTTTTACCGCGATATTATTAAAGGCTTTAACGAGCTGTACACCGCCCGCGAAAAGAAACAACACGATGCTGACGAAGCAGGCGCACTGGGTGTAAAAGCTCTGGATGACAGCACCCTGCAAATTACACTGGTAAAACCTTATGCCGATTTTTTAAACCGTTTGGGTTTACCGTTTACGGCTGTGTTTCCGCACGAGGCTGTAGAGAAATACAAAGGCGAAATTATGTACCACACTGTAGGTACTGGTCCGTTTGTGCTTAAAGCGCTGAAAGCAGATGAAGCGGTAGTGATGGCGCGCAACGAAAAATACTGGGGCCGCGATGAGTTTGGCAACCAACTGCCATATCTGGATGGCATTAAGATTTCGTTTATTAAAGAAGATAAAACCGAAATGCTGGAACTGGCTAAAGGCAACCTGGAGATGAAATACCGCCTGCCGTTTAGCATGATAGACCAGATACTGGATGAGCAGAAAAACCTGAAAGGCGAGTACAAAAAATTTCAGTTGCAGGTAACACCGGAATATGCTACACAGTTTTATGGCTTTTTGGTGCCCGATAAAATTTTTCAGGATAAGAATGTGCGCCTGGCCTTTAACTACGCGCTGGACCGCGCTAAAATTGCCGACTATACCGCCAAAGGCGAAGGTGTACCGGCTATGTATGGCTTTGCGCCACTGGGTATGCCGGGCTACGATAACACACAGGTAAAAGGCTACACGTTTGATGTAAAGAAGGCGAAAGACTACCTGGCTAAAGCCGGCTACCCGAATGGCAAGGGCTTTCCGAAAATAACGCTGGAGATAAACAGCGGCGGTGGCCGTAACCAGGATGTGGCCGAGGCCATTAAAACCATGCTGACCGACAACCTGAATATAGAGATTGAACTATCGCAGGTGGTATGGGCGCAGCACACCAATAACGTAGAAACCGGCAAAACCAATTTCTGGCGATTTGGCTGGGTAGCCGATTACCCGGACCCTAACAATTTCTTTAACCTGTTTTACGGTAAAAACGTGCCAGCCACTATGGAAGAGGCGGCATATAGCAACCCTACCCGTTACAAAAATGCAGCGTACGATGCGTTGTACGAAAAATCGCTGGTGACTACCGATGCTGCAGAGCGGAATAAAATATATGCGCAGCTTGACCAGATGATAGTAAACGATGCGCCGGTGCTTTTAATTTACTATAGCATGAACCGCCGCCTGCTACAACCTTACGTTAAAAACTATCCTAACAACGGTATGGAGTACCGTGCGTTTAGAGAGGTGTGGTTGGATAAGTAAGAAGATTTAATTTGTTCGACCCTTTTGGGGTCGAATACCTATACGATACTTTTTCTATAAAGCTGTGATGCCTTCGGCATCATTACAACTATTGCGTTTAGTAATTTAGTGGCCTTCATCTCTTTTTTATCCCGAAGGGGTAACAGGTTTATAGAAGTGTATGTAATCATAATATTTCGATGCCGAAGGCATCGAACATTTACTCTATCCAATCAAACAGATACTTTTCATCATGTTCTATGTTGAATTTCTTCAGCAGGGTTTTGTATTCGTCTTTAAAAGTCTGCTTTTGATGGTGTTGTTTTTGGTTCATGATATAGGCAATTACACTATCCAGTTGTGATTGCCCGTAAGAGAACGCCCCATAGCCCTCCTGCCAGTTAAACTGGCTGCGGCACAGCTTATTTTCTTTTATAAAATCATTCGATGATTTCTTTACTTCTCTTACAATATCCGATAAGCAGGCGGACGGCCGCATGCCTATCAAAAAATGAATATGATCGGGCATGCCATTAATGGCCAGCATTTTCTGTTCTTTGTTTTGGACTACTCCGGTTATGTATTTATACAGACGCTCTTCCCACTACTGATGTATCAGGCTGTCCCGACCTTTGACAGCAAAAACAATCTGAATGTAGATTTGAGAATATGTGCCGGGCATATATTTTTGATATTGAAGTTAATGTGCGCAAAGAACAAATGCAATTTTATTCCAATCTAATTTGATGGATGAAGATGTTGTTTAAGTTTTTGTTGATATAGTTATGTGCGACCCTTTCCGGGTCGTATTTCACTTATTGTTTTGTCACTATAAACGTAAGATGCCTTCGGCATCGAACCATTCAATAGTTTTTTATAAAGCGTCTGCCTTAAACGTATCGCCCTGTTTTATATCGCCGGTATCGAAACCTTTTTTAAACCAGCGCATGCGCTGGGCAGATGTACCGTGTGTGAATGCATCGGGTACTACGTAGCCCTGTGCTTCTTTCTGTAGTTTATCATCGCCAATGGCGTTGGCAGCGTTGAGGGCTTCTTCTATATCGCCTGCATCCAGTATGTTTTTCATTTGCTGTGCGTGGTGGGCCCATACACCGGCAAAAAAATCGGCCTGTAGTTCCAGGCGCACCGATAGCTTGTTGTATTCTTCTTCGCTAAGGCGTTCACGCATCTGGTGTACTTTATCCGATATGCCCAACAGGTTTTGTATATGGTGGCCGTTTTCGTGGGCTATTACATAGGCCATGGCAAAATCGCCGGGTGCATTAAAGCGGCTTTTCAGTTCGTCGTAAAAGCTTAGGTCTATATACATCTTCTCATCGGCGGGGCAGTAGAAAGGCCCTACAGCACTCGATGCCTGTCCGCAACCCGACTCAACCGCATCGCGGAAAAGCACCAGCTTAGGCTCGCGGTATTGCATGCCTTGCTCTTCAAACAGTTTGTGCCATACATCTTCGTTATCGGCCAACACAACTTTTACAAATTGTACGGCTTCGTCTTCTTCGGCACTACTGGCTACCGGTTGGGTTTGCTCTTGCTGCGGCTGGCCCTGGTTAACGACTTGTAATAGCTCCAGCGGATTTTGCCCCAGCAGCAAACCTATAACCACTACTATTACGGTACCTATACCGCCCAGCGCTATACCGCGGCCGCCAAAGCCACCACCGCGCATATCTTCTACATTACCGCTCTCGCGTCGGCCTCTCCATTGCATATTGTTTGTGTTTTACGTGAGGTAAAGATGAAAAATATTTAACAGCCACCCCCTAACCCCCTAAAGGGAGAATCTGGCAGTCAAATACAAATGGGTAGAGCAGCATTGTTTAAATTATAATATATTTTAATGTGATTGAAGTAAGGGTGGGTTAACATTGCATTTTTATATATGGCTGTTTATGAGCCACTTAAGAGAGGGGTGGGTTAACATTTTTGAAGTGTTGTTTGGTTGTGGGTATGAAAACGTATTTCGCGCGGAGGTACGGAGAGAGTACCAAGGAATGCAAATTGTATTTAAGCGATAATTGCTATACCGGTTTGCCGAAGAGGTGTTCGCTGTGTAGCTGATACTGTGCCAGTGCATCATCTTCGCGGCGGCGGATGACGAGGCGGTCGATAGTAAGTTGTAGCGGTGTATTGAAACCGGTTAGCTGTGCCTGTAGTTTGTTGCACTGCTTTTTATTAAGTGAATAGGCAACAGTAATGTGAGGCGTGTTTATCTTCTTAAGCGCTTTTGGCGATTGGGCGTTGATTGATTTAATAAACGCTATAAGGCGTGCCTTATCTTCTTCTACCGGTGCATATACCAGGTGGCTGTTTTGGTATTGCGGGTTAATAAAAAACTGTAAGGCAAAGTTGATAGTAAGCGGTGTGGCTGAAGCCAGTCGCCCGGTTATGTGTTGTTGCCATGCCGGTACAAAGTGTGGGGTAAACACATTGATAGTAATATGCGGGGTAGTGTTGATGTGCTTAAACTCGCCAACAAGATCTTTTACCTGTGTGCGCAGGGCCAGTATAGCATCTATAGCGGGTTGCGGTGGGTGTATGGCGGTGGAGTAGAGGAGCATGAATGTGAATGTAAAAGAATTGGTTTATCTTGGTTGTATGTTACGCATTTGTATAAGCTTGATAATTTCTTTTTTATCTACTAATACATTCGCACAAATAGCGGGGCATTACTGGACGCCTGTTCCTGAAGATTATAACTATTGCAATATTTATATTGTTCATCATCTGGAATTGAATGCAGACAGTACCTACCGTGCTTACTGGCGCATGTGTTTAATACGTCATGAGGAATATGGCACCTATACAGTAAATAAGGATACAATCTTCTTTACAAAACAGCATAACAACTGTTCATACAATGATCGCCCCTACGAAGCTGATTCAATAATCTTCCGATTAAACGAGCAGAATATTTTTGTAACAGAAACAGTTAAGGTTACTAAATACCCAGTGAGACATAACTGCGAGTTACTAGGGACGAATATTTTATTTTACTACAACCACGATTTGTACAATCAGAAATTTGCCGGTAACCCTTTCCATGTTTCACAAAAGCCAGTATACACCAGCGAACAAGCTGAGAAGCGTAAATGGCCGGATTTAGAGCATAGTGCTACTATGCTATTGGTAAAACAAGAGTACGGACTTTACTGACCTACAAACGCACTTAAATCACTTAGTCGTTCATCAGCAATTTTCATGCTCTTAACGTTCTCTATGGTAAGCACCAAAAACTTCTCTGTTTCGCGCAGGTAAATGCCCGAGCGGTGCTGGCCTGCGTACTGTAGTATTTTAGAAAACACTGTGCTTTTATAAAAGCTCGATTCCTGATTGGCAACAAAGTAGCAGCGCATGGTTTTGTTCTTCAATATTATCTGCTCCATGCCCAGGCGGGTAGCCATCCATTTTAGTTTCATAGCTTCAAACAACTCATACACCGGTGCTGGTACTTCGCCAAAACGATCGTGCAGGGCGTCTTCAAATTTTTGCAGGCCTTCTTCATCTTTAATTTCGTTCAGCTCGCGGTACAATATCATACGCTCGGTGGTGTTGCTTACATAGCTGTTAGGTATCAGCATTTCCAAATCGGTTTCTATGGCGCAATCGCGTACATAGTCATTTGTGCGTTCAAGCTCATCGTGGTATAGTTCTTTAAAGTCGGTTTGCTTTAACTCGCGTACGGCTTCGTCCAATATCTTCTGGTAAACATCTAACCCTATCTCTGCAATAAAGCCGCTCTGTTCTGCGCCCAGCATATTACCGGCACCGCGTATATCCATATCGCGCATGGCTATGTTAAAGCCACTGCCAAGGTCGCTGAACTCCTCAATGGTTTTTAAGCGCTGTTTACTTTCGTTGCTAAGCGTACTCATGGGCGGTGCCAGCAGGTAACAGAAAGCGTGCTTATTACTACGGCCTACGCGCCCGCGCAACTGGTGTGTATCGCTTAATCCAAACTGGTGAGCGTTGTTTATAATAATGGTGTTGGCGTTAGGTATATCTATACCGCTTTCTATAATGTTGGTGCTTAGCAGCACATCGTATTCGCGGTTAATAAATTTCATAATCACTTCTTCTAACTGGTCGCCTTCCATTTGGCCGTGTGCTACGCCAATGTCTATGTTGGGCACAATCTTCATCAGTAGTTCTTTTACTTCACCAATATCGCGCACCCGGTTGTGTACAAAAAACACCTGACCCCCACGGTATATCTCATACTCAATTGCCTCTTTTATCAGGTCGGGGTCCATCGGGCGAACCTCGGTAGTAATAGGCTGGCGGTTTGGCGGCGGTGTGTTGATGATACTTAAGTCGCGCGCACCCATTAGCGAGAACGAAAGGGTACGTGGTATAGGTGTAGCGGTTAGTGTAAGTGTATCTACATTGGCCTTTAGTGTTTTTAAGGTTTCTTTAGTGCCCACGCCAAACTTCTGCTCCTCGTCAATTATCATCAGGCCAAGGTCTTTAAACTTTACACTTTTGCCTACCAGCGCGTGCGTGCCTATTACAATATCTACTTTACCATCGGCAATTTTCTCCAGCGTTTCTTTTTTTTCTTTACCGGTTTTAAAGCGGTTCAGGTAATCTACAGTTATAGGAAAATCGGACAGACGTTCCTTAAACACTTTATAGTGCTGCATAGCCAATATGGTGGTTGGTACCAGCACAGCAACCTGTTTGCCATCGGTAGCGGCTTTAAAGGCAGCGCGTATAGCAATTTCTGTTTTGCCAAAACCCACATCGCCACACACCAGCCTATCCATTGGCGACACGGCTTCCATATCGCGTTTCACATCTTCGGTTGCCTTGGC
This sequence comes from Bacteroidota bacterium, assembly GCA_046051095.1. GTDB lineage: Bacteria > Bacteroidota > Bacteroidia > Chitinophagales > LD1 > Bog-950. The sequence goes on from JBJOOW010000303.1 coordinate 6,354, forward strand.
CTGGTCGGGTGTGTCTTCGTACATAAACGAAGCCTCCAGTTCGTTCTGCATATAGCCATCGGGTGTAAACTGAAAACCCTTCGATGCTTTACGTTTAGCATATAACTGTATCAGGTCGAAGGCCAGTTCCTTAATCCGTTTTTTGGTTTTCTTTTTAAGGTTGCTCCAGGTATCGGTACCCAGTTTGTTTACCCGAGGGGCCTCGCCATCTTTACCTACATACTTCGATATTTTGTGCAACGATTGTATGCCCACATACATAATATCGTTGCCGGCATAAATAAGGCGAACGGTTTCCTGCATCTGTCCGGCTACTTCAATTTTCTCTAAACCACTAAACACGCCCACACCGTGGTCTATGTGTGTTACATAGTCGCCGGGCTTCAGCTCGCGCAGGGTTTTCATCAGTAGTGCCTTATCGCGGCTAAAACCCTGGCGCAGGTTATACTTGTGGTAACGGTTAAAAATCTGGTGGTCGGTATAGCAGGCCAGCTTCAGGTCTTCATCTATAAAGCCCTGGTGCAGGCCAATGTGTACCGGTACAAATACAGGTGTCAGCCCCTCCCCATCCCTCCCCAAAGGAGAGGGGGTAACAGCCGGCTTCTTGTTTTGTTTTTCCAGGTCTTCAAATATGGAATAGAAGCGCTCAATCTGTTTGGGGTTTTCGGCAAATATCAGGTTGGTGTAACCACTTTGCTGGTTCTGGTGCAGGTTGCCAATAAGCAGGTCGAAGTTTTTGTTGAACGATGGCTGCGGC
>JBJOOW010000304.1:0-2979 GCA_046051095.1 Bacteroidota bacterium
GCCATAGGTTACACCATTTTGCCTGAACTCTACCTCGCTGAATTTAAACTGGCCCGAGCCGGTTAGGGTAGAGTTTTCTACATCGGTAAAATCTGCTTTGCGGCCTTTTAAATGAAAACTATTAAACGTTACCGTACCCTCCATATCCTGCACCAGGCTATCGGGTATAAGGGTTGCTACTTCGGTAAGGTGTAGTACACCGTCGGCATAAAAATCGAAGGTAGGGTTTGCCAGATTTGCCAATGTAAGCTTAAATGCAAAAGGCTGATCATTCAGCGTACAGTTAAAGTTGCTAATTACAAGTTTATCATTGCCGTTTTCATCCAGTCCGTAACTTGCAGTAGCATTTACATTTTTTAGCAGCTTGTTGTAGGTACCCAATTTTATCTCGCTGTTTTTTAAACCGGCGCTTACATCAACTTTGGGAAAACTGTTTTTACCCACCAACCCTTTTACACTGGCATTAATACTGTACTCGCCACTGCCGTTGGCATGCACAAGGTGTACTTTATATTTTTCGGGTAGCAGGGCTATCAGGTTCTGTATGTCCTTCCCCTCGTTCACCAGTTTAAAATCGAGGTTGGTGCCGTTTTTAAGCGCAGCAAACGAACCGGTTATACTAAAGGCACTTTCATCAATAGCAATTTCGCCCTTACGGAAATTGTATTTCTTCTGCTGCTTATTTACATCCAGTGTTACATCGGCAGTTATGTTACGGCCCTGCATAAACTCATCGCCGTTAACCGTAACATGGTTAACCAACAATTTGCTGCTGGTAGTAAGCAAAAAGGTATTATCGTTAAAGTTACCGCTAAGGTTTACGTCTTTCAGTTTCAGGTCTACATTAGTAGCCTGTAGTTTATCTACAAACGTAAATCGTATATTTTTTATCTGTGCCTTCTTCAGTTTTATGGCCAACGATTTATTGCCCTGGCTGCCGCTATCCTTTATTATCTCATAATTGTTTTTGCCGGCCTCGTTTCGGTACAGGTTCAGTTCGCCATCGCGCAGCACTATTTTGGTAAACTCTATCTCATCGCCAAACAGGGTATAAATATTACACAGAAAAGAAACCTCACCGGCACTAATCAGTTTTTTGCTACCGGTTTGTAACCGGTCGTCTATACTCACCTTTTTAAACGTAAGCGATGCGTAAGGAAAATGGCTCAGCAACGAAAAATCAATAGCACCTTTTACCTTAACCGGCACCAGTACCTGCTGGTTTATTTCGGTTACTATGCGCTGCTTTATTTTATCTTCCAGCAACCACGCAGTAGCCAAAGCCAATACCACCAGCGTAAGCAGGGTAAGGGGTATGGCTATCAGGATTTTTTTCCATAGCGCCATCCGCTTAGGCGGTTGTAGTAAATTGTTGTTTGTTAAATCCATTATTAACTATAGTCTAATGTGAACGCAGCGCACGGTTTTAAATTATATGGCGTCTTATTACTACTTTTGTACAAGCACCCCATCCCCAACCGAAATCGCTATTTTCACGCGCAATAAACAAACTTTGTGCGACATGCGTTTCGGGCGCTATCCACACCCCCATATGATTAGTGTTTTATTTATTGAATATATATAGACAATGAAAAAGTTAATTGCGATAACCGTATTGATTGTAAGTATTAGCCTGAACGCCGTAGCACAGATGGACGAAAACATAAAACCCATCAGCTTTACAGCAGGCCTTAACCTTAATGAAAACACTGTAAAAGTACTACCAGCCTTTGATGCCGAAAAAGCCGCCCGGCTGGATATGAACGATAGCAAAAACGGCAAATTGCCTATGTTTTCGCGCAACCTGCCCTGCGTGCTATCGTTGGGCAATAACGGCGATTTTGAAAAACTGGCTTACACTGCCGGTAACAAGCCTGTGGGTACTGTTTATTACCGCACTGTAAAATCGGCCAATGCACTGGGCCTGGTAGTTTTGTTCGATAAACTGTACCTGCCAGAGGGTGCCACGCTGCATGTATATTCTGCCGACCGCCGGCAGGTGCTGGGTGCGTATACCAACGCCAACACCCCAACCCCTAAACCATTTAATGCCGGTATTATAGTAGGCGATAGCTACGTGCTTGAGTATTTCGAGCCTGCATCGCAAGCCGGAAAGGGAATTATAGAAACCAGCCAGACCGGCCACGCTTACCGCTGGTTGAAAGCGATAGAAGATGCGACTGGCGTACAGGCAGCCGGCAGCTGCGAGGTAAACGTAGCCTGCAGCGAAGCCGATAACTGGCAGGATCAGAAACGTGCCGTAGCACGTATACTGGTAGTTGGTACCGATGGACAGGGCTTTTGCAGCGGTACATTAATTAATAACGTACGCCAGGATTGTACCCCTTACTTTTTAAGTGCCCAACACTGCAGCGAAACAACAACCGCTAACCAGTACGCACAATGGGTGTTTTACTTTAACTACGAGGCCAGCACCTGCGCAGGCACTACCGGCCCGCAAAACAAAACAGTATCGGGTTGTACCAAAATAGCCGACAGCAACGATAATGGCGGAGATACCGGATCAGACTTTTTGCTTCTGCAATTATCGCAGGCGCCACCTTCAAGCTATGGCGTTTACTATGCCGGCTGGAACAACGACGGCAATGCGTCTACATCGGGTGTATGTATACACCACCCCGATGGCGACATGAAAAAAATATCTACCTATAGCCAGACTATCACATCTACCCAATGGGGTACCAGTGTACAAAACACACACTGGAATGTAAAATGGGCTGCTACCACCAACGGACACGGTGTAACCGAGCCGGGTTCATCGGGCAGTGGTTTATTTAATAACCAGGGTATGCTTATTGGTACGCTAACCGGTGGTAACTCGTACTGCAATACGCCTAATGTACCCGATCAGTTTGGTAAACTATCGTACCACTGGCAGTCGAATGGTGCTACAGATAACCGCAAACTAAAACCCTGGTTAGACCCCGATAACACAGGCACTGTATCTATTTTTGGTAC
>JBJOOW010000305.1:0-3674 GCA_046051095.1 Bacteroidota bacterium
TACAAACAAAACCAATGCCGTGTAATACTTTGCTGCCATACCCAATAGTTACAACACAAACATACACCGGTAATTGATAAAGTGTACACTAATTACTGTAGGCTGTTTCGCGTTTATCTACCGGTATAAAATTTTTAATAAAAGCACTTGCCGGATTTATGGCAGGCACTTTCTCTTTATAATAGCCGGGCATCATTTGCAGGGGGAAGGGTACCAGCGCCACGTTCAGTTTCCATCTATCTAAAAACTTACGTATGTAGTGCGATTGCATGGGATCGGTAGCAATAGCTATTTTTTTAAAACCCAGTTGGCGTGCCAGTTGTATGCTGTAGTCCACATTTTCGGTTGTGTGTTGTGCGTGTATTTCGGCAAAAGTGTTTTTTGACGGTATGCCTAACGAATCTGCCATTATTTTCATGGCCTGTCCTTCTACATAGGGGGTGTGTACGGCGGCACCCGAAAAAATAATGTTGCGTGCTATTTTACGGTCGTACAACCATTTGGCCCACAACATACGCGCTTTATATATCGGATTAACCTTAGTAGCACTATAAGGAACCCCGGGCACTATGATAACATCGTAAGGTGCACCAGGCATGTTTTCGTCGCTGTTATTGGCCAGCCGGTTTACCAGCCCGCACGAATTGGTAACAGTTATTACAACTGTACATAGTACTGCTAACCTTACTCTCTCCATATACAATAAATTGGGTTAGGTACACACTTAACAGCATACGGTTTTTTTATGGGTTATATGTATATAACACCACGGCCGTATATTTATTGTGTACCTAACCCTTGGGCGTTTGCCCTTTAGTGCTTACCCTTTCCACCACCATGGCCGCCGCCACCGTGTCCATGGCCTCCGCCATTATTACTATAGTTTTGCTTATGTGGTGCAGGCGATGATTTATAAACCGGAGCCCCATAGCTTACATGTGTTACCTTAGCCGGTGTGCTATACTGTGGGTGGCCTTTTACTTTATAATAACGTGGGTCGTTACTGTTTTTTATTACTACCTGGCTTACACCCCCTTTTTTATACTTTACGTATTTTACTACGTGGGTATTATGGTATATGTACGCTCGCGGCTCGGTTAGTACCACTTTATAGGTAGAATACAGGTTAACGTTTGCAAAACGCGGTGGAAGAGCAGCAGCAAAAATCCAGCGGCCTCCATCCAGATATACGTATTGCCTGGTAGGTACATTATAGTAAATGTCATACTCAGGCAGGTAATAGTAACTTACATAATCGTACCCTACGGGTCCCCATAGCGGTTGAGACTGTATGTTCACACTTACCGAAACCTGGGCAAATACTGCCACACTATACATGCTTACAAGCATAGTGCATATTGATTTTGCTATTGTATTCATACTTCTGATTTTTAATTGTTTGTAGTAAATAGTTTAATGCCTGTTACCACCATAAAAAGCAGAAAGTATGCCATGGCTATCTGGTTCGCTTGCGGCCTACCCATTGCCGCACATTACTCTCCGATACAAGTGCACGTACTGCCCGGTCGTCTGTTTTTTTAATAGCATCGGTAAAACCGTTAAGGTTGTTTAGTGCCAGTTGTAGTTCTTTATTGTTTCGTACAACTGCTGTTGCACTTAGTAGTTTAAGCATGGTTAATAATGTTGCCTCTTGTTCTGGTTGGTAATTGCAACGAGATATAGTAATGCGAAGGTTCTCTTCGCAATTGCGTAATGCACGCACACTGGCTTTTGTTTCTATCAGTAACATTAACTCGGTAAACAGATTGCATAATCGATAATGATGTAACAGGCCTGCGGGTATTACTGCTTTTATTTGTTTAACCCATTTAAGCGCTTCGTTGTATTTACCAATTATAAAGTAGCTATCTTTTATAAGCGATAGAAATACTACCTCGTTGGGTATACCGGTGCCTATACGCTCGTTTTTGTAAACGGCCACAGCATGTTCTACCTCTTTGCTTAGTGCTGCTGGGTCGTTGTGCTCTATATATGCGTTCAGGCGGGTCATAGTAGCATGGCATATGGCTGTAGTGCTTATCCGTTTATCGCCGGCATAGCGCAAGTGCTTTTGTGCCAGCGCTTCCATCTCTTTACTACCTTCTATTATTTGTTTCATTTGTGTTGATGGGTGCAGGCTATTCAGGTAGTTTTGATAGGCCACAAAAAACTCGCCTGCATAGCGGCGTGTACGGCTTAGTGTTTTCTGTAGTACATCTTTTTGTTGCAGGGCAATACCCTGCATGTCGTTATGTGTTTTATACTTTGCCGTATAAAACAGCAGCCCGTTTAGTGCCAGGTACCTGGCATAATCTGACCGGCTGTTTTCTACCCGCTGTTTAAAATACTCTTCGTTAAACAGCTTACGCGTTTGGGCATCAATTTTATCATCGCTTGTTATGTACGATAAAAAGGTTAACCGGTTAAGCAGCACCAGGCTGGTATAGTCATTTAGTTTATCCATTACATCCATTGCTTCGGCGTGCCATTGGTGTAGGGCATTTAACGATAGTGTAGCCTCATCGGCACTGTGGTTTATTTTATGCCTGAAACCTTCCAGCCAAAGTGTAAAGTATTCTTTTTGCAGGGCATCATTCATGGCGTTTTGTAATTGCTTTTGCGATTCTTCTTCAAGACCTTTATCACGCAGTATATCGGCTATGCGGTATTGCTTTATTATCTGGTAGTCCTCGGCACTACGGCCATGCATATCGTACAGTGAATCATACAGCAGGTTCTTTAGCTTGTTCTTTGCACTTACAAAGTATCTTTCAACCGGTAGCCCCTTAATCCGCTGTTTAATAACAGCATCGGTTACTTTATTGCCTTTGCGCAATTCGGCATTGGCAGCATCAAAAAGTGTTAAGCACAGGTTATCGGTGTTATCGTATTTCTGCGCATATATTTTAAAGTGCCGTTTCTCATCGCTGGTCATCTTTTCAATTAGCTGATATACTACCGGTGAACCTTCGCGGGCCTTACGTTTAGATGGTGTTGCCATGATGCGCACATTTATTTGCGCCTGTAAAGAAAACAGCTAATACCGATTTCTAAAAAGTGATTTTAATGTTTGCGCATGCTTAAAAAGTTATTATAACCCACCTGTGCTAAGGGGCAAAGCCATATGCCTGATTTTGTATTATAAGCCAATGTTGTTGCAAATAACAACCCCGCAAAATAGGAGGGCTTATAGCCAGTGTTTATTATTGAAAGCACCTGCATTTACAGGCGCCAAAACCAATTGTATACCAGTTATGGAGTATAAGCCCCTAAAACCAATTGCTGTTACAACAGGCATAACTACTGCCGGTAGCGAAATAGCGATTGAATAACCACACCGGTAGGCAGAAAAGTGATTTTAAATCCCTCATAAATAAACAACATGCACAAAAAATTTACCCTTACACTACGGCTTACAGCGTTGCTGCTGTTACTTGGTTACGGTTTAGCACAGGCACAGGCACCACAAAAGCTAAACTACCAGGCCATAGTACGCGATGCGCAGGGCCACCCGCTACAGGCCGGTGCCAACGTTAACGTACGCTTTACCATCCACGATGGTACACCAACCGGCCCGGTAGTATTTACCGAAACCAACGTAGCTGTTACCAACCAGTTTGGTTTAATTACCCAGATAATAGGCGGCACACTGCCGCTAAACGTAGTTAACTGGG
>JBJOOW010000306.1:0-4981 GCA_046051095.1 Bacteroidota bacterium
AAGGGGCAGTTCGTCCCACTTTTTAAGCAGTTCGGTTTTAAAGGCGGCAATATTGCTGCTTACTTCTTTACCATGCTTATCGGCCTTGGTAAAAATTATAATCAGCGGCACATGGTTTTTACCCATCCAGCTAATAAAGTCAAGGTCTACCTTTTGCGGGGGTATGCGGGCATCTACCAGCTGGCAAACGTACATTAGCTGCTCGCGGTGCAGTATGTAATTGCGTATCATATGGTCCCATTTTTCGCGCATATCCTTACTTACGCGGGCAAAGCTGTAACCGGGTAAATCCACAAAATTTATTTTCCCGTTTATCGAAAAGTAGTTAATGGTTTGGGTTTTGCCGGGCGTGCCGCTCACCTTGCTAAGCTTTTTGCGCCCGCACAGGTAGTTAATAAGCGAGCTTTTGCCCACATTACTGCGGCCTATAAAGGCAAACTCGGGCACCTCTGGCTTTGGGCATTTATCTACCGATACGTAGCTGGCTGTGTAATCTGCCTGTTTAATTAACATGGGGCAATAATAACAAGTTAGAAACAAATACAGCCACATGCGGTAATTGGCAGCAACAGTGCTTACAAAACAAGCACTAGTTAACACCTGCATTCCGCATACTTGGCTATATTTGCGCCCCGATGGCACAAACAGTAACACCTTACAACGATACCCGCACCAAAAAAGAGCAGGTAGAGGAAATGTTTGACAACATTGCCCACCGTTACGATTTTTTAAACCACCTGCTATCGCTGGGTATAGATATTACCTGGCGCAAAAAAGCGGTAAAGTATATAGGCACCATTAAGCCACAAACTATTTTAGATGTGGCCAGTGGTACCGGCGATTTTGCTTTTGAAGCACTGGTACTAAAACCTAAAAAAATCACCGGTTTCGACCTTTCGGAGGGTATGATGAAGTATGGCCGCGAAAAAGCTAAAAAACTGAACGTAGCCGATGTGGTTGAATTTGTAAAAGGCGACTCGGAAAAAATGCCTTTTGCCGATAACAGCTTTGATGCCATTACCGTAGGCTTTGGCGTTCGTAACTTCGAAAACCTGAACAACGGCCTTAGCGAAATGCTGCGGGTGTTAAAACCCGGTGGTAAAGTAGCCATACTGGAAGCCAGCATGCCTAAAAACGCAATAAACCGCGCGCTTTTCAGTTTATATTTCGGTAAAATTGTTCCGCTTATAGGCAGGGTTTTCTCTAAAGATGCCCGCGCTTACAGCTATTTACCCGAAAGTGTTAAGGTATTTCCGGAGGGTTTGGAGTTCGTGAAAATTTTAGAGAACATTGGTTTTAAGAATGTAAAATGGCAGCCCCTAACATTTGGTGCCTGTGCATTTTATACCATGGAAAAATAGTAGGCAATAAATACTGAAATGAAAAAAGTAGTATTCCTTGTTTTATTAATAGCTGCAGGCACCGGCCTTAAAGCACAGTTTAATGTGCACGAGCTGGGCCGTAAGGATATTTACTTTGGTATTGCGCTGGGTGTAAACGTGGGCGATTTTAAAGTAATACACAGCAAGCGCGAAGCCATCAACGATTCTGTTCGCTATTTTAAACCACGCTTTGGCCCCGGCTTTAACCTGGGTATTATCTGTAACTATCAGTTTCACCGCTACTTCGACTTACGTTTTATACCTACTCTTTCGTTTAGCGATAAAGGCATTGAGTACGAGGACCTTGACCACAACAAGATAAAAAAGACCATCTCGTCTATCTATCTCGATTTTCCGTTACAACTCCGCTTTAAATCAGACCCTATAAAAGACTTTCGTATTTACGTTATTGCCGGCCTACGCTACGATTTTGACCTTGCCAGCAACGTAAAAGCCCGCAAAGCCGATGATATAATTAAGTTGGGGAAAAACGATGCTGCCGCCGAGTACGGATTGGGCTTTATGATTTATTTCCCTTACTTCATTCTATCGCCCGAAATAAAGGTGAGCCACGGCTTTATAAATATCCACTCTCCTACTCCCGGCCTTATTTACTCGCGTACTATAGAGCGTATGTATTCGCGCACATTTACCATTACGCTTAACCTGGAGGGTTAAACAAACCGCATTAAGTGCTTTGGTATGCCCCTGCACAGCAACATTACTACCGATAATTTTAAGCTGGCGCTTTGGCGTATAGAAGAAGACCTGCCTTTTTTTGAAGATAGGTTAAGCGCGCCACCCGATATAAAAAACGAAAACAAACGCCTGCAGTGGTATGCCTCTCGCCACCTGGTTAACCAACTGGCAGGTCAACCGGTACATATTGCTAAAGATGAAGCCGGAAAGCCACTACTAACAGATGCTAACCTCTCGTTATCGCACACCGCCGAATTTGCTGCTGCTATGCTTAGCAGTAGCCACACCGTAGGTATAGACCTGGAGATGGTAAACCCCAAGGTAGAACGCATAGCCTATAAGTTTTTGCGCGATGATGAAATAGAAGCTATACACCCCGGCGAGAAAATTGAGAAGCTAATACTATACTGGAGCGCCAAAGAAGCACTGTACAAACTATATGGCAAAGGCGAAATAGCCTTTACAACCCAACTACTTATTGAGCCATTTACACTTGGCCTGCAGGGCGAACTAACTGCAGCTATACGGGGTATTGAAACACCATTAGAAAACCTTACCGTACACTATCGTTTTTTAAACGACCATGTATTAACCTACGTTTGCCACCAGCTATAAACACAAAACCCTGTAAGTAAGCTTACAGGGTTTTGTGTTATGGTTATATGTGGTTATTATTTCTGTGTTACCTCGCCTTTACCTATCAGGTAACCGCTTTGGTAAATTTCTACTTTATATGTACCAGATTCTGATACATTGCTGCTCCAGTAAACAACCACTTTCTTGTTGGTCTGGCTCCAGTCAAAATCAGCCTGTTTGGTATACTGTATGGTTTCACCTGTTTCGGTAGATTTAAAGCTACCCGAGCCCTGATCTGCTACAGCTATAGTTTCACCTTTAGGGTTGATAATACGTACATACAGCGACAGGTTACCGGCTTCAAGTACCTTGTTATCGCCAGTCTCGAAACTTACTTTTAACTGCGCAGTCTTTTTGCCTTTGTTAATAGTAATGTCTTCGCCTTTCTTGTTCTTTTTACCGGTTACACCTACTATCTGTACGTTTTGCAGGTGCAGCAGCGAGCCTAACTCTACTTTTTTGCTCAGGCCTTTGTTCTGCTCGGTAAGCGTAGTGGTGGTTTGCTTTTCGGCATTCAGGTCGGTATTAAGCTGCTGGTTTTGGGCAGTAAGCTCCTGGTTTTGTTTGGTAAGTTCTTCAACCTTCTTCTGAAAATCGGCTATCGAAGCTTCATATTGGGCTATTTTAGCCTTGGCTTCTGCCAGCTCTTTGCTGTTCATTTTGCCTTTGGCAAACAGGCCTGCAATGGTTTTCTTCTGTTGGTCTATTTCTTCCTGTTTAGCAATTATCAGGCTGTCCAGTTCGGCATTTTTGCCTTTGTATTGTTCCAGCTCGGCTTTCTTAACATCCAGTGTATCGGTAAGTTTATCAAACTCGCCCTGCAATACGTTTTTCTGTTCTGTAAGGTCTTTTTTGGCTTTATTTTCAGAGTAAAGCAGGTAAAGTGCTACGCCGTTAATAAGTAACAATAATGCGATAATAGCAACGTAAATCTTCTTGTTGCCTCCGCTTTGATTATCTTCCATGTGGTGGTCGGTTTTTTGTTTAAAACTAAAAGTAATGCAAATGTGCAAGCCTGCAAATTTTTTTCAATGATGGTTATTTACAGTCATCTGGTTAAATGAACTAAGCAGTACATAATATTATACAGAGTAATTTTCGCAAACAAATAAGCCCCTCAACCATTCAGGCTGAGGGGCTTATATTTAAAAACGACTAATATTATTTCAACTCAACTTCGCCTTTACCTACCATGTAACCGCTTTGGTATACTTCTACTTTGTATACACCGGCTACATTCAGGTTCTGGCTCCAGTAAATGCTGATTTTTTTGCTCTCCTGGTTATAGTCGAAATCGGCGCGTTTGCTGTATTGTACATCCTGGCCGTTTTCGGCAGATTTGAAAGTACCCGAACCCTGGTCGGCAACCGAAATAGTTTCGCCTTTAGGGTTTATAATACGCACATACAGGCTTAGGTTACCCGGGTCAAGCACTTTGTTTTCGCCTGTTTCAAACGATATTTTCAGGCTTTCCAACTGTTTAATACGCTTAACCTCGGTTTCTTTACCATTGCTTTTCTTTTTAATACCGGTTACGGTTACTGTTTGCAGTTTAAGCAGCGAGCCCATTTCTACCTTTTTGCTAAGGCCTTTATTTTGTTCCGAAAGGCTGCTGGTAGTTTGCTTCTCGGCATTCAAATCGGTGTTTAATTGCTGGTTTTGTGCGGTAAGCTGTTGATTTTGCTGGGTAAGCTCCTCTATACGCTGTTTAAGGTCGTTGATTGAAGTTTCGAATGCCGCAATTTTTTCGCGTGCAGCTTTCAGCTCCTTCTCGTTCATTTTGCCTTTAGCAAATAAGCCCGAGATAGTTTTTTTCTGCTGCTCTATCTCTTCTTGTTTCTGTGCAATCTCCTGATCTAACTCCGCGTTTTTGCCTTTGTATTGTTCCAGTTCCATAATACGCGTATCAAGCGTATCGTTCAGGCTGTTAAATTCCTTCTGCAGGTCGTCCTTTTGGGTAATTACGTCTGCCTTTTCTTTATTAGTTGTAAGGTACATGTAAAGCGTACCACAGTTTAGCAAAAGCAATATTGCTATAATAGCAAGGTATAGCTTTTTATTTCCTCCCTCCTGATTGTTTTCCATTGTTGTTAATTTAAGAGTTATTGGGTGCAAAATAACAAATCATCCGGTTGTTTTACAAAGCACTGTATTTTGTAAACAACACCGGTGAATAATTTCTTAAAAAATGCACGCTGTTTTTAATCATTTAAAAACGTATAGAAATATATTTGCATTGTATTTATTAACTCAAAAACAAGCAT
>JBJOOW010000307.1:0-3678 GCA_046051095.1 Bacteroidota bacterium
TATATTAATGCTATAGAATTGTTTAGCTTTAATATCAAAACACCCCCGTATATGAAAACTGCCATCACCGCTTTGTTTTCCGCCATCATTCTTTTTAGTATCTACAGCTGCGAATGCCGCATTACCTGCAAGCAGGAAGATTACCGTGTAATGGTAAACATGACCGGCTTTAGCGATACCGAGTTAACACCGCTTATACTTAAAAGCTATATAAAGGGCAGTGGCTTTGCCCAGTATGTAGATAGTTTTAGTCGCGGTGAGTTTAGCAACAATACTACCAATGGCGATGGCCAGATAGTAAATACCATTGGTATGTTTTATGCTGCAGATAAAGATTACACGATAGACCTGCCCACCATTGGCCGCAGCTACCAGTTAACCAACCTTAGCTTTGAAGAAGAGGTATGTAAAATGTGTGGCCGCAAATACACCATACACAAGCTTAAAAGCTATTCGCTTAACGGCACCACCCAAAGCGGAGATGGTGATGTTACAATAAGCAAATAAACCTGCCTTTAATACTTTTTACCCCTGAAAATGCGGTACAGCATAGCCAACCCAAGTACGTTGGCCAATATAAAACCCAGCCCACCGGGTATAGATACATGATAATACACCGGCGGAAACTTAACGGCTATAAGTATGGCAGATGCCATTAGTATACAGCCTATTATAAAGCCACCGGCTATACGGTTGCTGGCAAGGTCAATTTTATGGGTTATCTCATCCAGCCCTTCGTGTGCTATACTTACTTTTAGTTCGCCCTTTTTTACCTTGCCTATAATATCGCGTAAATCGTTAGGCAGGTTCTCCATTAACGATAGTGTATCGCGTGCTGCGCTGCCTAACTTCTTCAATATATTCAGCGGGCTAAACTCATCGGCCAGTGTTTTGTTGATGTGTGGCTTTAGCTCTTCTATAATATTTAAATCAGGGTCGAGCCTGCGGCCTACGCCTTCTATAGTTACCAAACATTTAGATAACAGAAAGTAATCGGGCGGCATTTTAATGGTGTACTTGTTTACCAAATCCAGCAACCGGTTAAACAACTCAGTCATGTTTACCTTATCGGCCGGCAGTGAGTGGTAATCGTTTATCAGGTCTTCTACTTCGTAGTCAAATGCCTTTACACCCTCAAACTGCTGACTAACGGCAATGTTCTTTAGCCCCCATATCAGCCGCTTGCTATCTCTGGCAGTTACACCGTACACTATATCTGCAAAAAACTCCACATCTGTTTTCAGTACCGTGCCCATCATACCAAAATCTATAAAGCACACTTTGTTGCCGGGCATGGCAAACAGGTTGCCGGGGTGCGGGTCGGCATGAAAAAAACCAAACTCAAATATCTGCCTGAACAAAGCAAACATACCATTGCTGGCCAGTTCGTGCCCGCTAATGCCTATTCGGTCCAGCCCGGCTTTATCGTAAGGGTGTACTCCATCTACAAACTCCATAGTAAGCAGTTTGCGGGTAGTGTACTGCGGGTAATACTTAGGCACAAATACTTTGGGGTCATCTTTAAAGTTTCCGGCAAAGCGCTGCAGGTTATAACCCTCGTGCGTAAGGTCTACCTCTTTGTGTATGGCCGTATCAAATGCGCGTACAATGCCTACGGGGTCCAGGTTGGTAAAGTAGCCCCGCTCCTCCATCTGGCGGGCAAAATATTTCATAATTAAAATATCCAGCTCTATCTTTTCCAGTATATCGGGGCGGCGTACTTTCAGCACCACATCGGTGCCATCGTGCAATTTTGCCTTATGTACCTGTGCAATAGAGGCACTGGCAAAAGGCTCATCGCCAAAGTACGAAAACACTTCGCCTATTGGTTTCTTTATCTCGGCTTCAATTATCTCGCGCGCCTGCTGCGAAGGGAAAGGCGGCACTTTTGTTTGTAGTTTTTCAAACTCGGCCACCAGTTCCAACGGTATTACATCGGGGCGGTTACTTAGTATCTGCGCCAGTTTAATGTAGGTAGTGCCCAGCTCTTCGGCAGCCATGCGCATGCGCTCCCACTTGGTGTACTTGTGTATATCGCTTACCATGCTGGCCGGCAAAAAGGTTTCTATAAACCGTGCACGGAACGAGAACCCTGCATCGGATAATATATCCTGAAAACCGTACTTGATAAGTATGCCTATTATTTGCCGGTAGCGGCGCAGCAACCTGAAATTTAAGCCAAATGCCATAAGGGGTGTTATTACTCCGCAATATCCGGCATCTGCCCATCAAATCAAGTGCCGCAGCATCAGTGCTGCTATTGATTTTTATCATACCCCCGCCACACAGCTACCGTAACTTTGCAGTATTGTTTACTACTAAATAAACCAAAGTTATGAAAACCTCCCTATCTGCATTACACCATCAGGCAATAGACTGGCAGCGCGAGCTGGCCTTTTACACCGAAGAGTTAAGCATACTAAACAACCGGCTTAAAACAACACTGGCCGCAGGCTACGATGCCGGCATTACCAAACAGTTTAACGATTTTGAAAAAGAGTTTGCATCGCTTACCACGCAGATAGAGGGACTGAAAAAAGATGTGGCCGTGCGCGAGGGGGTAATTGAAAACATGACCGAAGAAACCATGGGCGGCGACGATACCATAAATACTACCGAAGATGTAATACTAAAACAGATGAAAGACCTGGCACACGAAATAGCCGATGCCCGCTTTTTCTTTAACCTGTTTTTAGCTAAACTATAGTAAACTTTCCTTTATCCTCATAAGCCGGTTGCAGTGCCACTGCAGCCGGTTTTTTATTGATGTATACCGGTTTACTTTTTTTGTACGGTACTATTGGCTTTTACATACTCTTCTATCTGGTTGTTATCGCCGGCTACTATCAGTTTTTTAATAGCTGCATTAGACATAATGTTGTTGCCAGCTTTTACATAACGGTATATAGCTGTATAAACCTCTACATCTAACTGCTGCTGTGTACCCTCTTCATTAGCAAATGCTGCTTTCATGTACAAGCCCATATACATAATCAGCAACTCCGTATTATTATCGGCTATTTTCGAAATGGGGTCGCCTACCGAAATAGAAACAAACGGCGTTTTCTCAGCGTAGCGTATTATAAAACGTATACAGGCCTTGCGGTCGAAGTTGCTTTCGTCAATCGGTGTACTGGTAAGGTAGCTAATTGCTTTCAACACATTACCTTCGTTTTCTTTAAAATCTTCTTTCTTTTTAAGTTTTACATCTTCCAGATAAAAGTATTGCTGTGTGTATGCTACAGAAGTAAAAGCCAGCAAAAAGACCAGTAATATGTGTTTCATAGTTTATTTTTTTTATAAATATAAATTATGCCCACAATTATTACATGATGGCATTCATTTCTTCATATCAGTAATGGTTAGTGTGTTATTATGCCCCGCTAGGGTATTGGCTGTAAACACTGTTGGTAAAAACCTGCGGCGCTAAGGCCGCAGCCGTATATTTTAGCCCGCAATAAACACGTTTACATGACACGCGACACAACCATATTTAACCTTATAAACAGCGAACTACACCGCCAGCGCGAAGGTATAGAGCTGATAGCATCGGAAAACTTTACATCGGCACAGGTAATGGAGGCCATGGGTAGCTGCCTTACCAATAAATATGCCGAGGGCCTGCCCGGCAAACGCTACTACGGCGGCTGCCAGGTAGTAGATGAGATAGAAACCCTG
>JBJOOW010000308.1:0-3872 GCA_046051095.1 Bacteroidota bacterium
TGTTTTACGGTCTCGATTATCTGCTTTGGAAAAAATACAGAGATAATGATCTGGAAGAAAAATACAAGAAATATACCGATAAGATAAAGAATTTCCAGTTCTCTCAAAATAACTCGGTAGAGCACATCAAACCTCAAAAATACGAGTATGAATTAATACCAAATGATACCTATAAGAACACTAAAGACATACTTAATAATTTCGGCAACTTATGCCTAATAAGCAGCAGTAGCAACTCTAAATACAGCGATTATAATTTTGAGGCTAAAAAGGAACAATTTGATAAGAAAAAAAGTATAGAAAGCCTTAAACTGGTAGAGGTGTACATACACAACGAATGGGGTACAACGCAAATAACAGAACACGGTGATAATATGATAAAACTATTGAAAAACTACACAGATTGAGTTGATGCAGTTAAAGAAGAATAGCCATATAGCTACCATGTAATTGAAATAGCCCCGTTGCCGGTTTGGAAACCCTGTGTGCCGGCCGATGGGTAATTACTACCACCGCCACCACCGTTCCAAACACCGCCACCACCGCCGTAGTAACCGCCACCGCCGCCACCACCGCTGTTGTTACAGGTACCGGCAGCGCCACCTACGCCTAAGCTACCTGCAGTTGCTATACACCAACCCGAGTAAGAACCAGCAGCACCACCACCACTTTGGCTACCGCCGCGGCCGCCTATACCTGTGCCATCGCCGTTAACGCTGCCGCCACCGTAGCCACCTTCGCCGGTGCTGCCACCACCGTTACCGCCACGGTCGTAATCGGCCGTGCCGTACTTGTAAGCACCACCACCGCCACCACCGGCTACCACTACCCTATTACCCAAACCAGTGCCTCCGCGGCGTATATCCGATGCACCACCACCACCACCACCGGCATAGCTACCACAGTACACCGCACCGTTTGCTCCACCGTTGTAGCCACCGGCACCGCCATTGCACGAGCCCGCATTACCGCCGGCACCACCTACATAAAAGTACAAGGTTTCGTTGGGTGTAACGGCTAAAGTACCGGTAACACGGCCACCATAACCACCACGGGTAATTGCCGGGTAGCTGGTGCCGCCCTGTGCACCACGTACATCGTATGTTATACTTGTTACACAAGCCGGCACCTGCCAGGTTTGTACACCGGCAGTATATTGCAACAACGCCGAACCTCCACAGCATGATGAGTTATTGGTAGGTGTACCACTACAGCCGTTTACCGAACTGATGTAAAGCTGTGCGCCGTTGCTTGTTTCTACAAATAGCTGTGCGCCGTTGGTAGATTGTACCTGTATAGTGCGGCTATGCGCAATACCGGTTACATGCGGGTTGTTAGATGTAGCCGGTATAACCACATCGTGCGAGCACGAAGGTATCTGGCTTAAGCTCCAGTTGCACGATTTGTGCCAGTCGTTATCTTTCGTGCCGGTCCAGGTATTGGTTTGTGCCATACCTGCTAAAAACAGCAGCACTAACGAAAGGGTTGATAGAAGATTTTTTTTCATGTTAAAGGCTGGCATTGCGTTACTAATTAATTGCTTTACCAAATTATCTAACAGTTGTTGTGGTACTTACAACTGCCGAACCTTTACCTGTGTTATTTTGCTGTATAAGCACCTGCAACTGTTGCATAACAGTATTAAGCTGCTCTTGTTGTTTATCGAAATTACCATGTAGTTGCTGGTACTCGGTATGCAGGTCTTTATAAGCTTCTACCAGCAGGGCTACCATTTTAGAGTACTCCATAGATTTAAAGCCCTCTTTATCGGTATTTACCAGCTCGGGTAAAATCTTCTCTACCTCTTGTGCTATAAAGCCCATTTCGCCGTTAGGGTTTACATCGTCGTTTACCTGGTAGGTAATGTTTTCGCTTTTAAGCTCCTCGTTGGTTTTCCATTGGTAACGTACGCCCTGCAGTTTAAGCACGGTAGCCAAAGCACTGCTTATTGGTAGTACATTCTTTTTCAGGCGTGCATCCGATGTTTCGGTAATACCGCTGGTACGTATGGTAGCGCAGCGGAATTTTTCGTAGCCGTTGCCTGGGTTATTGCGTATGGCAATAGTACCGTCGCTTTCTATAGTAATATTAGAAGCAACCACACCACCCCAGTGGAAACCAAGGTGTGGTGGCGTAGCACCCGAGCCACCAAAGTTAGACTCGCGCAACTCTATAGTGGCAGCCGTGTAATCGGTAGCGGTATTGTTAGATGCTACATCCCAATCGCCGGGGCGGTTGGTTATATGCCTTGCCCATGGGGTAAAGCTACCGCCGCCATTACCGTTGCCGCCCTGGTAGGTACGGGTATAGCAATACTCATCGTAGTACGACATGGCTAACTGAAAGCCGTGGTCGTTACTGGTGTTGCTGTGCCTTACATTTATCATGTTGTACCAGGTACCACCGGTTGGTGAGTTGGCTGCATTATTTGCCTGATAGAACCCGCTTGGCATAGAGTTGTTGAAGTTACCGTTATCCTGTATAAGTGTGGGGCCATCTAACCAGCCTGCTGGCTTGCTGCTAACCTGAGACCATGGCACGTTTACCGAACCAAAAGTAGCAGTACCGGTTACCGTTAAGTTACCGTTTACAGCAGCACTACCCATACGTATAGGGGTATAACCGCCACCGGCGCTCCAGCCGTAGGTAGAAAACCAGTTATCTGCCGCCAAACCAAACTGTGCGCCATATGCACCCTCGCGGTGGAAGGTTATAAAGCACTCGCCGTTGCCTGCGTTGGCAAGTTCCAGTTGGCCCTCGTTAGCATTAGCCATAGTGTAACCGGCGCGGCGTATACGCGTTTTACCGTTTACATCCAGCGTTTGTACGGGGCTCATCATACCGCCTATACCTACACGTTTATTAAAACCATCCAGGCTCATTACCTGATCGGTACCGTTAATGTTAGCATGAGGGTTGCTGCGGCCACCGGCATCGGCAAAGCCAAAATCTAAAAAGCCACGGCGGGCGCCCCAGTTACCCTGGTTAATTACAAACTTGCGGTAATCGTTAGGGTCGTTAGGGTTATAGGTTACAAAGCTAAGGGTAGAACCGTGGTTATCGTTGGCCTGGCTACTGGCAATTACTAAATCGCTGTAAGCCGATGACATTACAAATTGTCCGCGGCCGTTGGCCGATGTAGTGGCCTCTAACCCTTCGAAACGGTTTTGGCCGCCACCGCCACCGCTTTGGTGCAGGTTAATTTTACCCATTACATGCAGCTTGCTGGCAGGAGATACGGTACCAAGGCCCATATCGCCGGTGTTTAAGAAAGTAAGGAAATTTGAGTTGTTGCGGTTTAAATCGAACCTATCGGTAGCGCCACCGCTTTCGCCGTTAAGGCCCCAGTCCCAATAAGCGCCGGCGGCCTGGTCTGCTGCGTAGCGTAGTTTAGCACCATAGCTACCGCGCCATGGTATGTGTGGTGTACCCAGCATTATACCTGCTGCAGTAGTACCGGTGTAACCACTACCAATAGTGGCATGGTAACCGGCTGTGCCCCAACCGCTGGAGAAATGTATCTGGCTGGCGCTCCAGCTGGATGTACCTTGTGTAAAGGTTCCTTTAATCTGCATGTTACCGGTTTGGCACTCTATACCTGCTACCGGTGTTACACCGTTTACACCCCAGGTCCAGCCGAGGGCCTGCCTGGTTGTTCATATTCATTTTAATACTGTAATCGGTAACCGGGCCATAGTGGTACTCGCCAGAGTTGCCCATGTGTATTTTGTAATCGTCGCTGCTCCAAAAACGTATGCCGTTGCCATCGCCGGGGGTAACGTTTATTTGCGGTACACTGTTTATAACGTTACCGTTCATATTTAAAGCAGTAGTAGCCGTGTGGTTACCCAGGTTATCGCCGGTGGGGGCTG
>JBJOOW010000309.1:0-7416 GCA_046051095.1 Bacteroidota bacterium
GTTTCATAATTACTAACGCATTAGATAGTAGTTAATTTGTTTTTCGGCCAATCCTTCCCGGCTGCTGGCTGTTAAGCCTCCCCCAGGGGAGGGTAGGGTGGGGGATGCATTTGTATTCGGCTGTTTGTATTACCCCTCTCCTTTAGGAGAGGGGCTGGGGTGAGGCGGCTGTTCAAATCCCCTCTCCAGAGGGGTGCCCCGCAGCTCTGGGCGGGGCGGGGTGTGTTGTATTTTAATCTGTATTCATCCGTGCAATCTGTGGCTGTATTCAACTTGTAATTAGTAATTCGTCAACTGGTAATTCTGTAACTCTGTCAATCTGTAGCTCCGTCAATCTTTAATTATCTCACCACTCACTACTCAATACTCTCCAACCATGAACATCCTTAAAAAACTGGCCCTTATAGGCCGCCAAAAACAAAACCCATTCAGCGGCAGCAAACATGTTATTAAACCGGCCTTTACCAGCGGTGGTATCCAGTACTTCGAGTTCGATACACTGGCTAACCTGCCCTGGCGCCGCGGCTTAAAATTCCTGTCGGTATATAACGAGCTGGATATGCGCTGCGACCGCTTTTACCTAACCAAACATGTAGAAGCGGTAGAAAACATACTTACCGGTGGTAAGCGCGTGGGGTTCGATGAGTTGGTAAAAATTAACCAGCTAAACCAGCAACTTAAAGAGCGCCTGCAAATGGTATACCACGAAGACCTGGTGTACAAAGTAGCTTCGGTAGTATTTTTCGATGCCAACGAAAACCCCGACGACTGGGAGTGGAAATACGCTATGGAAAAAATTGAGCGCTGGAAAAAGGATAGCACCGTTAACGATTTTTTTTTGCACGAGCCCATACAGAGGTTGATGCCCTTTTTAAACGTCTCCGACATGAGTTTGCGGCAGTATTCGGAACTGCAGAAAGAGATAGACAAAGCACAGTTGGAAAACATTTACACCAACTTGTCGGCCAGCCAGAGGCAAACCTTCAGCAATGCTATGCAGCGTTATTTTACGCAGGAGATGAAACCAAACTAACCACTCTGCATATTACCTTTTACGATTTTGTAGCTACTCTCAACCGTAAAATTACAACTGTAAAAAACAGCAGT
Source organism: Bacteroidota bacterium (assembly GCA_046051095.1). Classification (GTDB taxonomy): domain Bacteria; phylum Bacteroidota; class Bacteroidia; order Chitinophagales; family LD1; genus Bog-950. Next base: position 1,108 of record JBJOOW010000309.1, read on the forward strand.
AAAAGTGCTGTTTCTAAATAGGGCTATTGCTTACAGTGTATCATAGGTATGGTAATGCTGGTAGTATCGTTGGCTACCACATGTTTCGATGTAAGGTTTAGTTTGCCATTTGTTTCAAAAATACTTTCGCCTATGCAGTTATGGCTTTCTACCAATATACTGTAACTTCTGCCACCCGGCAGGGTAAACACGCACACACCATTTTTATCGGTAGTTTGCTTAGCGCATATTTTTTTTATATGGTCTATTTCCATGTTTACAGTATCTATCCAAAGCTTGTGTTCGGCCTCCAGTATTGCAAAGTCTTTTCTTTGTTGTTCAAGTTCTTTTTCGGTTTTTTCAATCAACGGGTCTATATCCTTTTTTGTAACTTGTAGATAATATGCGCTGTGTGTACTCTCGTCAATCATTCTTTTATAGCCTTCCAGCGTTGCTTCATTTGTTTCTATCTCCGATTTCAACCATTCGTAATTCTTATCTCCTTCTGCCGAATTAGTTGCCGAAAAACCAGCTGTGTAAAAATACTTAACACTATCGTAAGGGGCAATATATATGGTAGCTCCTTCATCGGGCCTCTCGCCAATGTTGGTGCTTAAGTACTTTGTTTGTATAACTAAAACGCCATCGGCCTTTTCGTTTTTGCAGGCGCTTAAGCCAAGTATAGTTAATAGTAGCAGGGTTATGTGTTTCATAAAATAACAGCAGGGGTTTATTGCAGCCAATATACAATAGTACCCCCTATTTCAAAATCTGCTAATGCGTTTTTTGTTGTATTAGCTTATTAACAAACCTATGTATGGCTAAGCGCCCTGCATATACTTCATACCTCATACTTCTAACATCCTCCTATGTCCAACACGCAAATAACCCTCGAATTTTTAGCCAACACCGATGGACTTAAAGCAGCCGCGCAGCAAATGCAGCTACTTGGTAAATTAAGTAAAGAGCAATACGACCAGTTTACCAAAGCCGGTGCCGAATATCAGAAACAGCTTAAAGAAAATGCAAAGCTGCAACAGGCATGGGGCGAAACAATTACCGAAAATGCTAACCAGGCTACTTTACTAAACGATCAGTTCAGGGCTATGGCCGATGCCATTGCAAAGGGTGCTATAGAGCAGGCGGCCGAACGTTTTACCAGGCTGGCTGCCGAAGCTGCCAATGCCGCCCAAAATGTAAACGATACCGGCCGGCAGCTAGAGTATCTGGATACCGATGGTTCGTTTGCCTCGTTGCTGGATAGCGCCCGCGATGTGGTTTCGGTACTTTCGTTGGCCAAAAACACTACGGCACTGTTTGGTAACGAAAATAAAGAACTAGCCAATACTATTGCTAAAGCCATCGAGGCAATTAATTTGGTTAGCGATGCCCAAAAGGTAGCCAACAATCTTATTAAAGAGGGCGGCGTGCTTACCAAAGCATATAACTTTGCACTTGCTATAGCCGAAAGCCTGCAAACACAGTTTGCAATATCATCTACAGCAGCCTGGGCGGCGGCTACCGGTGGCATTACGTTGGTAGTAGGTGCCATTGGTGCTATGGTGTATGCTATTACCGAGGCTACGGGCCAATCGGTAGAGGGTATTAAAATGCTTACAAAAGAGTTGGATAAAGCGTACGAAAGCTACAATGCCCGAACTGAAAATATACAACTTGAAACAACTGCCACCCAGCTGGGCTACGAAAAAGAAATGATTTTGCTAAAGCAAAAAGGTGCTACCATCAGCGAAATTCAGGATGTAGAAAATAAAGCAGCAGCAGAAACAAAACGCGCATTAGAAGATCAAAAAAATGCACTGGTAAACAATTCGGCCCCTTTGCAAATGCTGTTAACTCAATACACGGCGCTATTTGATATATACGACAATTCAAAATCGGCTAACCGCCCGAAAGAAGAAACAGAAGCACTAAAAGCTCAGTTAGATGCCGTAGGCAAGCTTATAGATGAACACCGGAAATTGGACCAAGCCCTTGCAGCATTCGAAAAAAATGAGCTTACACGCAAGAATCAACAACGTATTGATCTGATGAATAACGCACTGGCAGTTTTTGAACAGCAGGTGCTGCTAAACCGTAAATACAGCGAAGAGGAAAAGAAAACACAACTTGCAATTTTAGAACAACAACGCGATATTAAGCTACAAAGCCTTACTACTACCAACGAGCAGGCCAAGTTAATAAACCTGCAATTTAACCGCGATAAGTTATTGCTGGAACAACAGTACGATATTGCTGCACTTACGCAGGCTAAGCAGACAATAGATACTAAACTGGCTGCACAGCGCCAGGGCACCCGGCAGGAGTTTGAGCTACGTATACAAGCCATACAGGCTGCCGCCGATATAGAAAAACGTGCCGTAACCGAAAACACAATTTACACGCAACAGCAGCGCGCCAACATACAGGCCAAAGCCAACGCCGATATTCAAAAGCTATCGCGCGAGTTTAATTTTGCTATGGCCCAAAGCCAGATAGAAGCCGACCAGGCTTACCAGCAAACACGCATTATTAATGCCAAAGCCAATAGTAAGCAACTACTGGATGCCGAGCTGGCACTGATAGATGCACAGGCCGATGCCAAACGCCTGGCTATTGATAAAGATGTAGTAAACGAAACAGAACATAAAAATAAACTGCTGCTACTACTGGCCGAAACACAAAGCGCACGCCTGGCATTACAAAACCAATATTACGATAGCCTGCAAACTATGCGCGAAACCGAGCTGGATGCCGAAAAAAAGCACCTGTTGGCAAAAGTACAGATAGAACTTGGCGGCACGGCTTCGCGTTTTAACTCCGATGCATCTTTCCAATTAAAAATAAAGCAGTACGATATTGAAGATAACCGCCTTAAACAACAGCTGCAACTGCTGGAAAATACATATGAAAGTAAAGTAAATGTAATTGATAACCTGTTGCAGAAAGAAGAACAGGGTACCGAGGCTTATGCAGCCTTGCTTAATAAACGGGCAGAACTTGATAAAAAGTACATGGCAGACAGGCTGGCTATTATTGATACCATAAGCATAAACCAAACAGATAAGGATAATGCCGTTTTTGAACACTACGAAATGCGGGCCAAACAGGTGTTTGAGGCTGTACAGCAGGCACAGGCTATGATGCTGAACGAAATGTTTGAGGCTAACATGGCTAGTATACAGCAGGGGCTTAACGCCGAAATGGAGCGCTTAAACCACCTGCGCGAGCAGGAGCTAAGCAACGAAAACCTTACCCAGCAGCAAAAAGATGCTATTAATACCCGTTACCGTAAAATGGAGGTCGAGGCAAAACGTAAAGCCTGGCGTGCCGAGCAGGCCGCTAAAGCAGAACAGGCTATTATAAACGGCATGCTGGGCTTTACAGCTTCAATAGCTACCCAGGGTGTACCCGCAGGCCTTATTACAGGCGCTATAGCATTAGCACTGGCAGGTGTACAGGCCGGTTTAATATATGCCAAGCCGGTACCCGAATTTGCCAAAGGTGGCAAAAATATTCCTGCCGGTATGAAACTGGTAGGCGAGCAAGGTCCCGAGCTGATATGGACACCCGGCGGCGAAACCGTTATACCACATGGCGATACCGCTAAAATTTTAGAGGCCTGGAGCATACCTGTACCTAACGTAAACCCTGCACTTAAAGCCGATATGGCAATTGCTGCCGCATTACCTGCCGGTATAGATTATAACAAGCTGGCACAGGCCTTTGCGCAGGAACTGCGCAATAACCCATCGGTAAATATTAATATGGATAGCAACGGCTTTGCCCTGCACCTGATAGAGAAAAATAAAAATGTGCAGCTACTCAATAACCGGTATAGTGCATAATTATTTGCATTTGTAAAATGTCATACTTACGCTATCCATATAGCCGTTGCCGCTTTTAGCCGCTTCTTTAGCCGCTGCGTAATCGGGGTTACCATCGCATACTTTAGCCCCATTGGTACCGGTGCCGTTTTCGGTACAATAATAGCAGGGCGTACAGCCTGCGGTTAGCAATAGTGCACATAGTGGTAGCCAGCACAGTTTTTTCATACCGCAATTTAAAAATCTTAAACAAATGCCTTTACAATTTACAATTATAGATTATACCACCAACCCCGCCGGTGTTAGTACCGTGGTGAACGAACCCGTAGGGTGGGATAGTACCACCCTGCGCCTTAAGCGCGATAAAACCTGGCACGGCTTTTTCGATTTTTTTGATGATAGCTATGGTAAAATGCAATGGCATGGCGCGGCTTACACTATTTTACAAAACGCTTATAACACCTATGGTGTACAGGCGCTGTGCAACCTGCTGGTAACCTATTCTTGTTCCGATACAGATATACCACACGAAATATACCGCGGTAACTTTGTATTTGCAGGCTACAACCAGGTGTGCGGCGATTTGTGTTATGCCGAGTGTGGTGTGGAAAGCGATACCTGCCTCACTCAGTTTCGCAGCCGCTACGATCAAAAAGTAAATTTGAATCAACTGGATACGTTTGATGATGATGCCTGCGGCAACAACATTAATATAACTGGTGTTACGCTCGATTTTTACAATGTATTTTCCGGGCAAACCACTTTTAAGGTAATAGGGCAGGTACTGCCAACTACATATAGTGGCCGGTGGCTTACCATTGGCAGCGCTACGGTATATAACGGCACTTACCTTATTACTAACATTGTGGTGTCTGGTGCCGATACACTAATAACCATACAGGCAGAGTTGCCTCTGGCCGCCGGTATTGCCGCAAATATTAAAAGCCACTGCCTGCAACCTTACAATGCATTAAACAAAGCAGTAGCACTTAAGCCGGTTGTTTTATTGCGCAATGCACAATGGAACATAGCAAAAGATTACTACTACAGCTTTATTACACTGGTACCCGGCGATGAAGTGGTGGGCCTGTATGTTACACCATTTGCACCGTTGGTAGCTAACGATCTGGACTTGGCTTTTTCTTTATCCGAAAACTGCGAAGTAAATGCCAAGCCTTTCGACTGGTCTGCCGAAACCAGCGCTATTTACAACGCCAGCGAACCAAACGTACAATATCCGCTTACTATCGATTACGATATTGATATTAGTGGCACCTTTCTCGATAACCAAACTGTAGTAGGAGCCGACCGTACCAATTTCGAAGCAGCACTTTACTTAATGTGGGGCTTTCGCGATACCAGCAACGATAACTCGCTAAACCAAACAAAGCTTATCGATTTTAGCGGTTATTCTGCCGATCCTTTTACTTACAACTTCAGTACTGTAGCCGCTGGTACATCTACCGGCTCGTTAACACTAATGCCGGGCCATAGTGTATGGCTGTTTTGGCGTATCACTTATACGTTAGATTACTCCGATGCTACTGCACATATTAGTTGGTTATACAATGCCTCTACTATAAAATTTAGCACCCAAACTACTATGAGCCAAACCGATGCTAAAACCTACCTGGTTAACGAGGCACTTAGCCGTTGCACCGAGGCTTATACCGGCGATTGCCTCAGGGTTAAATCTGACTATTTTGGCCGTACCGATTCGCAACCATACCCTTCGCTTACCGATGGCTGTGCAGGGCTGGCATCGGTTACCAACGGCCTGCAAATACGCAACGCCACCATGCAGGATGGGTCGCAACCGGCTATGAGTGTAAGTATGCAGCAACTTTTCGAGGCTCTTAAAACCGTGTATAACATTGGTATGGGCCTAGAGCCCGATGAAGTGCGCGGTGGCACCAATATGTGGCTGCGTGTAGAACCGGTTGAATATTTTTATGATAACGATGTGTTGGTTGTGCTCAATAATATAACCGAGGTAAGCACCCGTTGCGATGCAGAGCGCTTATACAGCAAATTAAATATTGGCTATAGTAAATGGGAAACCGAAAACGTGGATGGCCTTAAAGATGTGTTTACCAAGCGCGAATACCGTACATCGCTTAAAGAAACTAACCGCGAGTATACACAGTTAAGCACTTTTATTGCTTCATGCAATGCTATTGAAATTACCCGCCGCAAATATGGTATTAGCAGTAAAGACTGGCGCTACGATAACAACATATTTTTTCTGCTGCTGGCACGTACCTTTGCCGGTTTCGAAAGCGAAACCGGTATTGCCGATGCATACGAAAATCTTCCTCATGCCAATACGCTGTACAATTTGCGTATTACACCGGTACGCAACCTGTTAAGGCATCTAAAATCGGTATTGCAGTGTTATCGTAACTATACCACCGGTAAGGTAGTTTTTTCGTCGGGCGATGGTAACCTGGTTGCTCAAACCGACCTTAACAACAGCACTTGTGTTTTAGAAAACGGAGTACTATCC
>JBJOOW010000310.1:0-5417 GCA_046051095.1 Bacteroidota bacterium
ACCCCTTGCCGAGAGGCAGGGGGCGCTTTTGGAGAAACAACTAAGCCTGCTACTGCTAAGCTTTACGCTGCTTTAAGCGCCATACCAATATATATGTAACAAACCAGGCTAAAACTGCCACTATAGCCGCCAGTATAAAACTACCAACCACGTACTGTAGCGCATTTTTACCAAAAGCTTCCGGCTTAAAATTCTCAGCAATACTTAAGCTCATATTATTACCACCAAAAACCAAGCGGCCGGCCTGGTAACTACCAAACACTATAAAAGGAATCATAGGTGGAATGCTGATGTTAGATGCTAACACAGATAACCCTTTATTTAGCTTAAATAACCACGCAAAAAACAACACAAACCATATTTGAAAACCCCAAAAAGGTGTAATACCAAAAAACACACCTACAGCCATACTCCAAGCTTTTACCGCTGGTGTTTCGTGGCTGCGGATAAGGTGTTGCTCTAACAATGTACGCCAATCGTTTTTAATAATGTGGCGTACAAAATCGCGCGGTTTTATCCAGGCAAAAGTCCAAAACACCAGTATGGTATTAAGCACACTAATACGCGAAAAATCTTTAAACGGGCGAAAGTGTGTAATTCGCTCCTCGGCAGGTGGGTAATATACCTTAACAGGTACAGCCATAACATTTATACCGGCCCAGGCAGCGCGCACTATTACTTCAATTTCAAACTCGTATTTGTAGGTAAAAAAACGCATGCCCTCCAATGCTTTTATTGGGTAAAGGCGGTACCCCGATTGCGTATCGGGCACCTGTATGCCGGTTTCCAGAGTAAACCAAAAATTACTGAATTTATTACCAAAACTGCTTTTACCAGGTACGCTACTTTGGTTCATATTACGCGCACCTATAACAATTGCGTGCCTGTTATCCTGTAAAGCATCGAGCATAGTTGGCAGGTCATCGGCAAAGTGTTGCCCGTCGCTATCCAGCGTAATAGCATAATGGTAACCCATGCTACGTGCAAACTCAAAGCCCTGGCGCAGTGCCCAGCCCTTACCTTGATTTTTGGGGTAACTATGCAGTTTTATTTGTGGAAACTGTGCTAAAATTTCAAGCGTATTATCGGTAGAGCCGTCGTTAACTACACATACATCATCGCTGTATTGCAGTACATCGGCCAGCACAGCAGCAATAGTTGCGCTGTTATTATAGGTAGGTATCAGCACACAGCAGTTTAATTGTTTAAACCGGCTTTTATGTGCGCCTTTATCCATTTACAAATTCTCCTTTAAATCTAAAAAAAACCTCGGTTGGGCTTGAATAAGCAGCACTAACCCAAATGCTATCGCCCTCCTGCTTATCTATCTTAATATCCATATCCAACAGATTATCTTTAACAGGATTAAGCAAAGCCAGAAATTTAATATGGCTGGCTACTTTAAGATTTAGCGGACGCTTTAACAGGTACTGCAATGCCTCTACCAGCATTTGTGTTTGGCATACACCCGGCACAACAGGCAGCTCGGGAAAGTGGCCCTTAAAAATATCGTGCGCGGCGTTAAACTGAATCTTCATCTTGAAGGCATTACCTTCGCCCGACGACTCTTTAATGGTGTAAAAACTACCCTGAAGCATAGTGTTAGCAATATAGTTTGGTGCTGCGAAGTAATACAATTTAACGAAACCGTAAAGGCGCAAGTTAGCTGATACAAACAGTTGAGCGACGTGCTTGGCTTTGGGGGTAAGTATTAAATACAAAAAAACACCGCTGATGCTGCCTAATGAGCGCCAGCGGTGCGTGTATTATTACTATTGAGCTTCGCTGTTAAGCTCGCTCTCTTCCAGATCTTTTAATTTTTTACCCACGTTAATTAAACGCACCATGCGTTTAAGGTAAGTAGCATGGTTCTTAACATAAGGGTTTTCAAGGTCCCATACATAACCGGCAAGCACCGAACAAATCTGGCGGATAACTTCCTGGTTACGTTCCTCTGCAAAAAATATTTTCTGCAGTGTACCATCATACCAGGCCACCACATATGAGCGGAAAGTATCTACCCCTTGCATCATTACATCGGTATATTCTTTCTGCCAGTCAACATTTTCTCCGGCCAGTTGGCGCACCACCTGGTTAGCTGCTAAATGCGATGAAGTAACGGCCAGTGTTACGCCCGAAGAAAATACAGGGTCGAGAAACTCGGTTACGTTACCCGTAAGTACAAAACCATCGCCCCAGAACCTATCGGTAGAAACCGACCACGATTGTAGTGTACGAGGTTCGAATATAAACTCGGCATCTTTAAAGCGGTCGGCAATACTCCATTCAGTTGCAATAATATCGCGCAGTTGCTGCTCAGCAGAGCCACCTGCAAATGGTTCGAAGAAAGAAGGTTCGCTTACAAAACCACACGATGTAATACCATTGCTAAATGGTATACACCAGGCCCAAACACCGGGTTTGTGGTCTACTATCAAAATACGGTTAGGCTCTACGTAGTCGTTACGTTTGGTATCGCGTATGTGCGTAAACAAGGTTTTACGTGGTGGCAGATTACTTGGCCTATCCAGGTTAAACAAGCGAGGTATAACACGGCCATAGCCTGATGCATCTACAATAAAGCGTGCATTAATTTGTCGCTCGGCTCCTGCTTTATCTACCACTGTGGTAGTAGAGTTAGTACCCTCAAACTTAATGGCGGTTACAGTGGTTTCGTATTCAACGGGTACACCCATGCGTTCTACTTCCTGCGCCAGTACCTGGTCGAAATTAGCGCGTGGTACCTGCCATGTCCAGGTCCAGCCCTTCGTAAACTGGTCGCTGAAGTTAAAGTCCATTACCTCTTTATCCTCGTTTACAAACTTGGCACCAAACTTTTGCTGGTAGCCCTGTTTTTCAAGCACCGGTAAAAATCCAGCAGCCTCTAATGCTTCCATACATTTAGGCAACAGACTTTCGCCAATTACAAAGCGGGGGAATTTTTCGCGTTCAACAATTTTAACCTTATAACCGGCTTTGTTGATGATAGAGGCAGCTACAGTACCCGAAGGGCCCGCACCGATTACCAGAACATCTACATTTTCAGTTGTCATAAAACAATTTTTAGTGGTTTATGTTGTGCTGATAGCAACAATACTTGCCATATTATTGTACCAGCGAATATATAATAGCAGCGTTGCAGCCACCAAATCCGGAGGCCGTTTTTAACGCATGATTTTTATTACTTGTTTGCAATACTTTACTAACGTTTACCGGCTGCGAAACACCACTTTCGGTGTAATTGGTACTTGGCAATATTTCATGCTGCAACAGCGATGTATAGCTTAATACCGACTCCAGTACACCAGCTGCGCCTAAAGTATGCCCGAAATGTGCCTTTAAACTATGTACCGGCACACTTGCCACACCTGCCAGGTTAAATGCCTTTGCCTCCATCTCATCGTTAAACACAGTAGCAGTACCATGCGCCGATACAAATGAAACAGCATCAGCCCCTACCCCACTCTGCTGCATGGCTGTGGTGGCTGCATACGCCAGCTCGGCACCGGTACGCGATGGGCCTGATATATGGTTAGCATCGTTGGTACTACTGCCCCCATTAACCAGTATACCCTTCGATAAGCTACTATTGGTAGTAAGCACCACCGTAGCTGCACACTCGCCCAGGTTTATGCCATCGCGGGTTTTATCAAACGGTTTACAAGGGTTGGTGCTCATAGCATTAAGTGCCTGAAAACCTGTAATGATAAACCGCGATAATACATCGGCACCCGTTACTACTACATGTTTATACTTACCCTGCTGTAGCAGACGTTTAGCTATTACAATTGCCAATACCCCCGATATACAGGCATTACTTAGCACCAGCGGCTTAACTGTTGAGCCAAAGTGAGCAGCTATGCGTTTGGCTGTATTAAACAACGATACACGTTGCTTTATATCCTCAGTCACCTCGCCTTGTTCTATCAGCTCAATATTACCTTTAGTAGTAGAAAGAATAAAGAGTGTATCGGCCCCTGCAGGATTAATGTCTACATTTGTAAGTGCATCGGTAATAGATGCAATACATAAACTTTCGAAACGGGTATAGTTGAGATTATTAGTAATAATACCCTGATTAAACATAGCAGCATAAAACGGTACCGGCGAAAGTGCAGTATCGCTAACTTGCCGGATGGCTGTATGTCCGCTTTTTACCGCATCGTAGTTTTGCCGGGTAGTGCTACCCAGTGGCGATGTGATATTATCGGCTGCTATGTAAACCGGTTTCATACTTATAACAATCCGTTTTGGCGTTTCCATTTAGCAACTACATCAGGCACCACCAGCGATAACTCCATGTTGCTGCTATTAACAAATACCTGAGTGGTAGTTCCTTTACAAATTAATTCACCATCTTTTTCTGCACGTATTACATAGTCGAAGATAAGCTTGGCCGCATGTGTATTCCGCAGGGTTGTTTCTACCAATGCCACATCGCTGTATTGCATACTGCGCTTAAAATCGGTGCTCATATGCACAATGGGTGTAGCCACTCCCAAATGGTACAACTCCAGATAATCGAGGTTGTATTTTCGGCCAAACTCCTCGCGCCCCTCGTGAAAATAGTTAGCGTAGTTGCCATGCCATACAATACCCAGTGGGTCGCACTCGTTAAAGCGTACCGTTATACGGGCTACTGCTGTAAGCACCGGTGTATGTGTTTCTACTATCATACGGCCTGAGCTTTGGGTTTTTCTTCCGGCTCTACAAATATTTTCATTTTACAGGTAGCTATGGTTTCGCCGTTAAGCTTAACCGAGCCGGTGATAATACTTACGTCAAATACCTGATGATTAATAACTATCTCTGTTTCTATCTGCTCACCTGCTTTTGGCAGGCGGGTGTAGGTAAAGTCTCTTACATCGCCAATAAAACCAACCGGTATTTTCTTACCCAGTAAATCGCATTCGTAACCCATTTTGGCAGCGGCAGTTTGCGCTATATTTTCCATTAACCCACCTACGGTTAGGCAACCTTCGTTACACAGTACGTGGGTAGCATCTATACTAAATGTAGTAACGGAATTGCTTTCGGTAACCGTTTGCAACGTGCTGATAAGCACAAAAGGAGGCTTTTGTGGTATCAGGTCAATCAATTTCTCTCCGGCTACTGGCAGCATATTTTAAATTTTCAGTGTTCAAATTACATACAATACGGCACATCAATAACATTGCAGGCTAAATCAACAAAACCACTTATTCTTTCTTCCAAAAATCGTAATAATTGAACCACTGGTCGGGCGTTTCGCGTACCATAGCTTCCAGGTCTCGTGCATAGTCTTCCATTATCATATCAATGGTAGTTTCTTTAGTAACCGTGCGATGCGGCCTGCAATAAAAATTGTAGTGCGTGGCACTGCGCTTTATACCATATACAAACGAATAATTAGCCCTGAAAGTTTTGATAATTTGAAA
>JBJOOW010000311.1:0-6295 GCA_046051095.1 Bacteroidota bacterium
GCAGTGTGCAAAATACGTTCATCTAAACTGCCCGACCCTAAAGAGCTGGGCAACGCCGGTAGCTTTTTCAAAAACCCCAGTGTGCCACAAAGCAAATACAACGAACTGGTGCTGCGCTACCCCGTAATGCCCAGCTACCCGCAAAAAGACGGCACTGTAAAAATACCGGCCGGCTGGCTGATAGAACAATGCGGCTGGAAAGGCAAAGTTGTAGGCAACACTGGCTCGCATAAAACACAGGCACTGGTGCTGGTTAACTATGGCAACGCCACCGGTAACGAAATATGGAACCTCGCCCTCGACATTAAAAAGTCGGTGGCCGATAAGTTTGGCATTGATATTAACCCCGAGGTAAACGTGGTTTAGCACTCTGCCCAACCACTACCATGCCCTGTTTTGAAAAATGTTAACCCACCCGGTATCTAATATTTTGGCGGTCAGCGCTTTATAAAAACTCCATGTTAACCCACCCTTTTGCTCAAATACAAATAATTGATAATCAAATACTTAAAAACGCCTCTTTTCACACCTCTAACGATATTGGTTTCATTTTTGGTTTTACAGCAGACACAAACTGTTGTTGCCCTACCGCATCAACGTTAAGCTACCGGTATACAACTCTTCGGTGTGGTTATCTACAAACACTGCTTTTAAGGTATACACCAACACTCCTGCCGGGTGTGGTTTGCCCTGGTAAGTACCATCCCAGCTAAAGTTAAGGTCGTTACTCTCAAACACCTTTTCGCCAATGCGGTTAAATATCTGCACATTCAGGTACTTTAATGCCTGCAGATTACCAAATATCTTAAACACATCGTTGTTGCCATCGTTGTTAGGCGTAAACGTGTTGGGTATAAACAAATCGTAGCGCGGTATTACCGTAACGGTTACCGGTTGCGTAGCAACGCAACTGTTGCCGTTTACATCGGCCACTACCTGCACCGTATATTGCATGTTATTATACGTGGTTACTACCGGGTTAGGGCAGCTAACACAACTAAGGCCAATAGCGGGGCTCCAGGTATACGTAGTAGCAGGGTCGTAATTGCTGGTAGCATTTAATTGCAGGGTATCGCCCAGGTTAATGGTGGCATCCAGCGGTACTACATTCAGTTCTACCGCCTGTGGTTCGGTTATAGTAATAGCCACGGTTACCGTACATCCGTTTACATCGGTTACAGTGTAAGTATAGTTACCCGCACTTAAACCGCTAAACACTCCGGTGCTGTTGCTGCCTTCGCCACTAAGGCTAAAGGTATAGGCTGGTGTACCGCCGGTAGCTACTACCGCAAGCTGTCCGTTATTTTCGCCAAAGCAGCGCACATCTTTTACAGTATCGGTAGCCAGTAATTCTGCCGGTTCGGTAACCGGTGTAGCAGCAGTAGCCGTACAGCCATACGCATCGTATACGGTTACACTATAGCTACCGGCTGCTAATGCCGCAAAGCTACCAGTAGTATTACTATCTACCCCGGCACCATTGTTAAGCAATGTATAAGTATAAGGCACTACCCCACCAGCGGCTACTGCAGCTATACTGCCATTGCTTTGCCCATAGCACAGCACATTGGTTACCGGTGCGGTAAGCGTTACTGTTATTACGGTAAGGTAGGTTGTTACTACACTATCGCAACCATATATATTGGTAAGCGTAACCGGGTAAGTACCGGTAGCAGTAACAGTATTACCATCGGGCAGCGTGTAAGTAGTACCGGTGCAAACCGTATCGTACACCGCCGTGGCCGATACCGGCCATACCTGCAGGTAAGTAGTAATTACACTATCGCAACCGTTTATGCTTTGCAGGGTAGATGTATATGTACCGGTGGTGGTAACTACCGTACCATCAGGCAGGTTGTAGTTAGTACCCTGGCAAACGGTATCGTACAGTGTATCGGCATAGGTAGGGTAAACTGTAAGGTTGGTTATAACCGTACTATCGCAACCGTACCTGTTTACCAGCTGCGAAGTATCGGCACCGGTAACGGTACCAGTACTGCCATTGGGGAACGTGTACACATCGCCGTTGCATATAGCTGCATTTACTACTACTGTATCGGGGTTATGTACCACTATGGTAACGGTATCGGTTACATTACATAAACTAATAAACGATATATCATCTATAGCAAAATCGTTACCGCCACTGGTGGTATTCTGGTTTACAATACATATATCGGCGGTGGTATTGGCGCCAGAGTTCCACACGGCATAAAACTGCTGCCACTGGCAAACGGTAGATGTAACCGAAAACGGCGCACCAAGCAAGCCGCTGTTAATAGAAAACTGCAATATAGCCGGGCTGCCTGCCGTTACGCTCTCTGCCCAGCAACCAAACGCATAGTTGGTGTTAGGCGATACGTTAATAGTTTGGCACCACACGCTGGTATTAGGCGTACCGGCACCGTTTACTATCATCATATTACCGGTACCGCTGGTATGGTCGGGGCAGGCCGAAAACCCGCTGTGATATGTATTGGGGTTAGCGCCCACGTAGTATGTACCGGCAGGGGTAAGGTCGGTTTGGTATACATACGAACTTGTAAATGCCGCGTTACCACTTTCAAATCCACCATTGCCTATCAGGTCGGCGCTGGCTACCTGTGTTGTTACAACATAGCTGGTAGTTTGCGTAGGTGTCGCAACGGGGTTGGCTATGTTAGGGTCGCTTAGGTTAGTTGTAGGCGCCCATGCATAGGTATACAACCCGCCGCTGGCATTAAGTTGTACAGCATTGCCTTTACAAATCTGTGTATCGTTACTTACAAAAATAGTAGGTGGCACTACGGTAAGGTTGGTAATAATTACACTATCGCAGCCATGTATGGTATTTAATGTATCGTAGTACACACCGGTAGTATTTACACTGCCTCCACCGGGCAGGGCATACATATCGCTTGGGCAAATGGTTTGGTAAACCGTATAGCTGTAGGTAGGGTACACGGTAAGGTTGGTAGTAACTATGCTATCGCAGCCCTGCGCAGTTACCAGCGTATCTATATACGTACCGGTAGTGGTGGTAGTACTGTTATCGGGCAATGTATACACCGTACCCTGGCACACGCCTGTATCTACCGTAGTGGTATAAACTATGTGGCACTCGCAGGCATTGTAAGCACCATTTTGAAAATCGAACCCGCTGCCGCCTGCGCTGGCCGGTGTAGTGTAACCGGCACCGGCACCCGTAACCACACCATTGGCATTTACCACTGGTGTACCGGTACCCAATAAACCATCGGCATCGCTGGTAGTATATCCGGCTTCTACTACGTCTAAACAGGTATCGCCATCGCTGTTAAGCGATAAAAAATCGTACGGCCCCGCATTATCGGTATTGCGAACCGTGTAATTAATAGTACCGCTTATATTATCATTTGTTTCAAGTGTATTATACAAACCATTGGTGCCAAACTGTGCGTTAGCGCCATCTATTCGCCCATCGTTATTGGCATCTGGCTGTCCGTGGCCTGCTTCTACCAAATCGTAAATGCCATCGTTATCCGAGTCAAGGTCAAGCGAGTTGGGTATACCATCGCCATCGGTATCGGTATTACAGTTTACGTTGTAAAAAGTAACCTCATCTAAAAAGTTACCGGCACCCGGGTTACCCCCGGCGCTCGATACTGCCTGAAAAGCAAAGCGCGATGTGGTTTGCCCCGCCGGTACTATGTAAGTGCCACTGTAAACAGCCCATGCCGTGTTACCCGTAGTGTACTGGCCTTGTGGCACCAGCGTACCGTTAGGGTCGCCAATACGCACCTCCATTACATCGGTGCCTAAGCGGCCACGGTGGGCACAATACCACACCAGTATATCTCCGGGTGTGGTGGGTACATCCTGGTAAAGGGCCGAAAACTGCGTGTAGTTTATCTCGGCGTGTTGTGCCCCACTATAGGCTGGCACTCCATTAAAGTTATTGGCCCATAATTCTATAGTAGTATCGGTACTTGTTGTTTCCCAACCCGGCACTTGCGAGTTAGTATAGTAACCCACATTGGTGCTGCCTATCACCGGTTGCTCAAAGCCACCGTTTACCAACAGGTTTTGCAGCGAGTTACCTCCACATTCTACCGCATCGGTTATACCATCGTTATCATCATCAATATCGTATTCATCGGTTATGCCATCACCATCCGTATCCGGAAAACAACTGTTTACAGCCACAAAAATAGTATCGGGCGGGCTAACACAACCCAACACAGTAGCCTGTACTATATAGTTACCCGAGTTGTTTGCCGATGCCGAAGGCACAAACGGATTTTGTTGTGCCGAGTTAAAACCGCTGGGGCCTGTCCATGCATAAGTAGCCAACGGTATAGTATCGGCAGTTAGCTGTATACCCGAACCCACACAAACGTTACCGGCATTGGCCTGTGCGTTTACATCTATACGTGCAAAGTTGCTAAAATACCCAAACCGCGTGCCGCTGCCGGGGCCGCCATGTATTAAGCCCAAATGAAACAAAGCTGTGCTGTTAGATACGCTGATAGCCGTACCCTGCGGATAACTACCCACCGGTAACGATACCTGCGCATTTAACCACAGCCCGCCGGTGCCTGGTACAGCCGTAAACATAGCACCGGTTAACACAGCGTTACTACCGTTAACCAAAAAGCCGTTTTGCCCGCCGCTGCGCACCATTACATTAATAAACATATCCTCGGTGGTAGAGCGTGTAAACGATACATCGAACGAACCGGTACAGATAATTGGTGGCAGAATATCGATACCAATTTCGCAGCCAAAGCCGCTAAGCTGCAATACATATACCGGTGCCGATGTTTGTATGTAAGTAGAAGAACCCGGTATGCCTAACTGGTAGGTTTGCCCGGCATTAATAGTAGTTACCACACTGCCATCCTGCGATATAGTGGTACCGTTTTGTATAGCCGTAACAAACACCTGATCGCCGGGGGCATTTAAAAAGCCCTTCATGGCTACGTATTCGGTACCCAGTAAGCCTATCGGCACTATCTGGTCGCCGCCCAAATCGCTACAGCCACCAAAGGGGCCGCCATTCAGCAGGTCGTCTTTAATGGTAATCGCAATGGGTTTATCAGCTATAACTCTCGAGCCCTGTAGGTGCTGTGCTGCCAGTACACTGGCCGCAGTTGCCGAATACGTTTGCCCCTGGTTTAGCGTTACCGTAAATGTAGTGCCACCGGTATGCCCCACTATACTGTTAGATGGGGTAATGGTGATAGTAGTATTATTTTCGGTAGCCACTATATCAAACGCCGAGTAAGGCACTGGCGAATAGCCATTGTTGTTATCCAGATAGTTTTGCGAGGGAATCCAGAAACTGGTGCCCAGTGCGTTTTGGCCTTTCAGTACAAATATCTCCGGGTTGCACTGGCATTGTGCGCTTACCACTTCGTAATAAGCAGTAACCGGTGCAGTGCTTTGTATTTTTAAACCATAGTTAAGGTTAACATCAGCCGGTTTATTTTCTATAACATCAATCCAGGTGCTTAGGTCAACAGTTTGGGTACTGTTGGCAGCCACATTAACCACCTGCGCAGGCATACCACCACCCGCAGGTTGCGATATAGTAACGGTTGCTGCCTGCCCGCCTGTAGTTAGGCGAACAACAATGGGCCTGTCGAACGTTAACGTAGATATAGAAACTTCGGGTGCTGCAAACCAAAACAGAGTATCGGTTTGCGCCTGGGCAAACATGCCGGCGGCAAACAATAACAACAAAATTAAAAACTGCTTACGTAAGGGGGTAGTGTACATATGTTCCAAATATAATACGGTTAAGGGTTTACAACGAATTAACACACCACAACTATTGCTGCTATTGCCAACACATAAATAACCACCTCATTTGCTGCCGGTTAGTTGTTGCACCATTTAATATCTACAGCTCTATTTATTAGAGGCCCGCCGAATGATTTGGGTTGTATAGACCGGCTTTTAGCTATCAACATTTCTGTTACTTTTACGCCATATGGAACTGATAAAACTGGCGCTCGATTTTTTTCTGCATTTAGATAAGCACCTGGCCGACCTGTTAACACAATACGGCACGCTTACCTATATTATACTTTTTGTAATTGTATTTGTAGAAACCGGACTGATTGTAATGCCCCTGCTGCCCGGCGATTCGCTGTTGTTTGCAGCCGGTGCCCTGGCCGCTGCTACTGGTAAACTGGATATTGCTGTTATAATACCGCTGCTGATAGTTGCTGCCCTGCTGGGCGATAACGTTAACTACTTTGTGGGCAGGTTTTTTAGCGCTCAAATAAAGGCCCGCGACCGCATCCTGTTTTTTAAGCGCGAGTACATAACC
>JBJOOW010000312.1:0-5312 GCA_046051095.1 Bacteroidota bacterium
TTGTGGTAAAAGGCGTGGTAAATAAGAGCGGCGATAAAATCCGCATTATTCAGGCTATCGATAAAAAAATATCGATTGATGAGATAGCCAAAATGCTGGGTAAAAAGCGTATAGACCTGATACACGAGCTGGAAACCATAGTTAACTCGGGCACCAAGCTAAACCTTGATTACTACCTGGAAACAATTATTGACGAAGACCTGATAGCCGATATTTATGACTATTTCCGCGGCGCAGAAACCGACTCGCTGGATGATGCCTACGAAGAGTTTAAAAACGATGATGTAGACGTTGAGAACCTGCAGCTGGTGCGCATTAAATTTATGAGCGAACTGGCCAATTAAGTATTTGTCTATTGTCTAACGTCTGATATCTAAAGTCTTATTTAATGCACGATACTTACGAAATAAAGCTGCCGCAGTTCGAAGGTCCTTTCGATCTGTTGCTGTTTTTTATAGAGCGCGACGAACTGGATATTTACGATATTCCAATTTTCAAGCTTACTACCGATTTTCTTGATTTTATCCATACCCTGGGCAACCTTAATATTGAAATAGCCAGCGAGTTCATATTGGTAGCAGCTACGCTTATGCGCATAAAAGCCAAAATGCTTTTGCCGCGTAAAGAGCTGGATCCGCAAACCGGTAAAGAGATTGACCCACGCGAAGAACTGGTTAACCGCCTGATAGAATACAAAAAGTACAAAGAGGTTACCGAAACCATGCGCAAAATGGAAGAGGACCGCCAGAGTATTTCTAAACGTGGTAACGCTGTACAGGAAAACCAGGAAATAGCAACACTGTTTGAAACTGAGTTTGAAATGCAGAGCCTAACCATGTTCCGCCTGCTTAAATCATTTCAGAATGTACTTGACCGCCTGGCCCGCGAAAAAAACAAGAAGGTAGTACATACCGTAGAGTCGCCACCTTATACCATTAGCGGCGAAAAAATGGTGATAATGGATAAGGTGAAAATTGGCAGCAAAACCTCTTTCGAAAGTGTATTTACCGATATAGAAAACCGTGTGCACGCCATCTTCGTTTTCCTTTCGGTGTTAGAGCTGATACAGGAACAACAAATACGCATTACCATTGGCGAGGGGTATAACAATTTCTGGATAGAGAAAACTGACCCATCTGAACAAAAAGACCTGGTACTTGACGGACAAGAGAATTAAAACATTTCTCCTTTAAGGGCAAAATAGAGATTGTATTGGCTGTTAGCTCTCCCTTTAGGAGGTTGGGCGGTATTTGTATCTTCGCCCCGTGTCTGCCTCTGCTACCCCTAAGCCTTTAAACCTTTGGAAACTTCTTATACCCTTATCTATCGGTATAGGCTCATCGGCTTTTCTGCTTTACAAAATGAACCTTGCCGAACTGCACAAGGTTACACTTACACAAAAGCTAATTGTTGGCTTACTACTGGCAGCCCTTACCGTTGTATTGCGCGATGGCGCCTTTATGTATAAAATATGGCTTAGCAGCGGCAAACACATGACCTGGCGCAAAACTTTTCAAACCATTACCATGTGGGAGTTCAGCGCCTGTGTAACCCCCAAAGTAAGCGAAGCCCCCTTTATACTTTTTGTACTTAAACAAAGCGGACTAACCTATGGCAAAAGCGTAGCGGTGCTAATGCTAAACGCCTTTTTAGATAATATGGCCTTTGTAGTAGTATGGACCATCCTCTACCTGCTACTCGGCAGCCAGATGCTAACCTTTGGTTACGATTGTGCCGACCTGGCCGGCAAGCCGGTGCTGCAAACACTGCGCAACTTTGGCAGCTACGCCTGGATAGGCTACCTGCTTATCCTTTGTGTTTCGTTATTTCTGGCAACGGCGTTGTTTATCATACCACACGCCACCAAAAAGTTTTTTCATTACCTGGCAGGGCTACCATTACTTAACCGCTTTAAAACCGGGCTTATTGAACTGGGCAACGAGGTAGAAATAACCGCGCACGAGTTCAAAGGCAAAAGCCTATCTTTCTGGGTTAACATGTGCTTAGCCACCTTTATTAACTGGGTAGCCCGATACCTGCTGGCAGTAGCATTACTATACGCCTTTGCCGTTACCGATTTCAGTTTTCTGCTTTCTCTATCGCGCCAATATGTGCTATGGATATTTACCGGAGTGCCCTCTACACCCGGCGCGGCTGGGGTAGCCGAGGTTTCGTTTACAGCACTCAACTGCGAGTTTGCACCACAGGGCCTTGCTGCTGCCATAGCGGTAGTTTGGCGATTGTACTCTTACTATCTATATATAGCATTAGGCTTGCTACTATTGCCCAAATGGGCCCGGCAAATTGCGGGCAGGTAAGCTTAGCTGCCATTAACTTTTGGCCGTTTTTAGTGCGCCAATAAGCTGTTACTGTTTTAAATCAGCCCCATGGTGCTAAAATAAATGCGTATTTATGTAATGCTCAACTACATAAGGCATGAAAAGTTTTTACCTCACCCTGCTTTTGCTTTTTGTTGGCCTTGCCAACACCACCGCTCAAATAACTGTTACCGAAACAGATTTTGCCGATGCCGGCGATACCGTACGAATGAGTGTGGCCACATGGAACCCACTGCTGAATTTTAGCGCTACCGGAGCCAATCATACCTGGGATTTTTCGGATCTGCAATGGCAAAGCCAATTTGTAGATGAGTACCAGAACCCGCTCAACACCGGCACTACTTACGCAGTTACTTTCTCCGATCTTTCATTTAACCCGTACCGTTGCAACATAGCTAAAGCTGCCGACAACCCTCTCACTACTTTACCCATTGTATCAACCATATTTACCGAGGGGGTAAACTTTTATTATAAAAATTCATCCATGTATCGCCAGCGCGGTATAGGCATGCGTGTATCTGGTTTCCGTACACCAATACCTATGACCCACCCCGATACACTTTACCATTTCCCCATCAGTTATGGTAACCGCGATAGTGCATGGTCTGACTACACGGTGTTTGTACCCAACCTTGGAGTTTACTCACACAAGCAACGTCGTTGGAACGAGGTTGACGGCTGGGGTACACTTACCACACCATTCGGCACCTTCGATGCTGTGCGTGTGCGTACCGAGATTCGCGGCGTAGATTCTATTTACATAGATACGCTGGGGCAAGGCTTTAAAGTAGAAAGCGACATTGTACGCGAATACAAATGGTTTGGTAAAAACCAGAACAATCCGCTTTTACAAATAAACACACAGGCCGGCTTTTTAGGCCAACTACAAACGTTTGAATTTGTAACCCGTGTTATATACCGCGATAGCGTACGTTTTGAACCTACCGGTATATGGGATTTACAGGCAAACGACATTAACCTGCACGTATACCCTAACCCCGCCAGCGATGTATTTTTTGTAGCCATACCCGCCGATAATTATAATAATACCACTATACGTGTTACCGATATAAGCGGCAAGCTGCTGGAAGAGCGCATAGCTAATATGCCCGTAGAGCCTGTTAGTACTATAGGATGGGCAAAAGGCATATATCTGCTTACGGTTCAAAACAGCACCGGCCGGGCCACACGCAAAGTGGTGGTGCAGTAACACACTTATTATCCGGCATTTCCGTTTACTATACAGGCCTGTATTGTGCCTTGTGCATGCGCTACATTTCTTTGATTTCAGTTTTACTTGTAATTGGCAGCTGTAACAATGTGCCCTATAAACCTGTTATCGCTATCCAACCAATAGGCAATGTGTCTGCTGGTAATATTGCTATTGTAAAGCAGGCATTAGATTCTGTATACCACTACAAAATAATTGTATTACCGGCCTTACCACCACCGCAGCTGGCTTTTGTAAATATTAAAACACCCCGTTACCGCGCCGACAAACTGATTGGTTACTTAAAAGATATAAAACCCGATACAGTAGATTATATAATGGGACTTACCGGCTACGATATTTCTATAACTAAAAGCGACTGGCTGGGCCGTATTAAAGAACCGAAAAGCCGATACGAAGACTTTGGCATATTTGGTCTGGGCAGTATGCCCGGTAACAGTTGTATAGTGTCGTACTACCGTTTAGGCAATAACACATCAACCCTGCAAAGCCGCCTGGCCAAAATAAGCGTGCACGAACTGGGCCACAACCTTGGCCTCGACCACTGCCCCAACAAAAAATGCGTAATGACAGATGCCGTAGAAAAGATTAGCACGATTGACAATGCAAAGATGAGGCTGTGTGAGAAGTGTAAAAAGGGCTTTTCTTTTTAGCATAATTCAACTTCTTTCTCTTTCCCTATTCCTTTTATATTCACCCCAACAAAAATTTAACCCCGCACGTATACGTGTCGGGGCATATGCTTTTTTATGAACGTAGAAGAAATAGTTAAACGCTACAGCGAACTACCACAGGTAAAAGAACTGATTGCAGATTTAAATACCGGCGATACCGAAGATGTATTTTTACAAGGCCTTATAGGTTCGCAGGAGGCTTTTGTAGCAGCTTCGGTTTTTAAGCAAACCGGGTTAAATCATTTGTTTGTACTTAGCGATAAGGAAGAGGCTGCCTATTTTCAAAACAACCTGAAAAACCTGTTGGGTGTAAAAGATATTTTCTTCTTCCCCGATTCGTTTAAACGCCCGCAGGATTACAGCGAGGTAAACAACAACAACATACTGCTACGTACCGAAACCGTTAACCGGTTAAGCAACTCCGAAATAAAATCGGAGCTGGTGGTTACCTACCCCGAGGCGTTGTTCGAAAAAGTAGTAAAGCAGGAAGTGCTGAACGAGCAAACCCTGCGCATGCGCGTAAACGAAAAGCTGGATATAGATTTTATGATAGACCTGCTGGTAGGCTTTGAGTTTGAGCGGGTAGATTTTGTATACGAGCCCGGCCAGTTCAGTATACGCGGCGATATTGTAGATGTATACAGCTTTGGTAACGAATACCCCTATCGCGTTGAGCTGTTTGGCGAGGAGATAGAGAGCATACGCACCTTCGACCCGCTTACACAGCTTAGCCAGAAAAAGATAGCCAGCGTAACCATAGTACCCAACATACAAACACACTTTACCAACGATAAAAAAACATCGGTACTGGAAGTGCTGCCAACAAACACAGTTGTGTGGTTTAAAGATATGCAGATACTGATGGACGTATTTGTAGCAGCTTTAGAGAAGGCAAAAAAGATTCAACCCGATATAAAGAAAAACCGCATAGAGCACCCACACCATCCACTATTGGAGGGCGAACCGGAAGAGGTGTTTCTTTCACCCGCCGATTTTCTGAAAGGTATCTCGCGCTTTAAGGTGGTTGAGTTTGGCCGTAGCTCATTTTTCAGGGCGCACCATAAAATA
>JBJOOW010000313.1:0-4579 GCA_046051095.1 Bacteroidota bacterium
ATTTTGTATTTTACCCATGAAGCGTCAATGTCTTCTAAAGTAAAAATACGCGGCTCAATTATTATACCAAAATTATCTATATATCTTTGCTTTTGTTTGTTGCCTTCTTTGTCTGAATCCAAAATCACAATAAACTCTTTACCCCATCCAATATATAGGCTAATTAATGTATCTAGATTACCAGAGCCTGTGCTCGG
Organism: Bacteroidota bacterium; assembly: GCA_046051095.1. Taxonomy (GTDB): domain Bacteria; phylum Bacteroidota; class Bacteroidia; order Chitinophagales; family LD1; genus Bog-950. Next base: position 198 of record JBJOOW010000313.1, read on the forward strand.
TGCCAAATTGATTTTTTTTACTTTCTTCAAAACAATCTCCTGAAAATATGCAATTGTATAAAAATCGTTTTTACCTTCCATCAACACACAATTATCAAGTGACTCTAAATTACTTGGGGCATAATCTAGCACATCTAGAATAGGTTGAAAATAAGCAGTATTATGTGGGTGAGCTATTACAAATTCACGATATGGCTCAATTGAAACGTTAGTCTTTTTTATGTTATACGTTTCTGGATTTTCCAATTTCAAACCTTCGTTCTTAACAACATAAGTACTTTCAAGCCAGTTGGGATTTATTAAATGATGGCTATGGGTTGTGTAAATAATTTTGCTATTCGTAGTTAGGTTCTCAAAACTCTTTAGCAACTGCTTTTGAGCAGAAGAGTGAAGATTTGAAGCAGGCTCATCAAATAGATAAATAATGTTTTGAGGAGTATTCTTTCTAAATGGCCTAAATTGTGTAAACAAAAGAAAAATGAAAAACCAACGAAATCCAAGAGAGCGCTCATTTATCTGATAAATTCCATCTTGTGCTTCGATTTCAAACTCAAGATATGGCATTCCATCAGTGCCTGTTTGGCAGTTAATCACTATTCGGGTATCTCTAATTTCTCTCTTAAAAATTCTGTTCCAGGCTTCAAACACAACGTCAGTAACTTTTTTGCTCATTTTTTGAAGCAGGCTATTAAGATTTCTCCTGTCGTTTGCGTCCCCACTTTTACTTCTATCCACTAAGTGAGTTTTAATATTAGAATTATTCTCTAGCGAAAACAAAATATCTTGTATCAGTTCAATATAAAATTTTTCTTTTGCGTTTGGTTCTTCTTTCGTTTGGAGATAAATTTTCGAAGGAAAATCAAACAAAAAATTTGGGAAGTAGAGAATACTTGGTATTAATGCGTTGCAAAAAGTAGCTAGCGTGGCGTTATCAGTGCCATATGTCGTATCATCAATATTAATATATTTTTCTTTGGGCTCCGTTTTTAGCCATCCATGAAACCCTGTCCACCTAGAATCTAATTCTTGAAACTTAGAGTCTTTAAATTTATAATTTCTATAGTATTTTATAGATTCAACCTTTTTGACCTTCCTAAACAGCGTTTTACTTGCAGTGTGCTCATCAATTTTAGCCAAATCGTCGATATCAAGTTTAATTGTAACTTCGATAGATATCACATCATTAAAATTATCCCTTTTGCTTATGGGAATTAGAATGTTATAATCTTTTATTGTTGCCCCAGGTAACTCAAGTGCATTTAGACCTTTTTCGTTAGGATTGAAAAAATTAATAGCCTCCAAAATTGTCGTTTTACCGCTTTCATTCAATCCTACCAATGTATAAATATTTGCATCCGGAGACTTGTCTAAGTCAACGGTAACATTCTCTATTCCTTTAAAATTTTTGATTTTAAATTCTGTAAATTTCATCTGTCAATGTGATTTTTAAAGAAACAATTTGATGTTATTCTCCGATTATCAAGAATAAAAAAATAAATTCATAAATTTTCATATAAATACATATTATAGATAACTTAATAACATTTCATTAAATGCCTCCGCAGGCGCACGTCTTTGACGTGTGCCTTAGTAAAACAGCCTCCTCCTCCGCCCCGCTCAAAGCAGCGGGGCACCTCCTCCAAAGGAGGACAAACAGCCGCCTAACCTTAACCGTTAGTGTATTACTTGCAAAATGTATTTGTATTCTTAATGCACTAAATGCCCTTAATGGTTAACTGTAGTATTAACCTGCTTGCTTAAAAAATCAACCACTTGTTGCAGTAAGGTTTGGTAGGCGGTATCGTCATCATCCCAGGGGGTGTGGCCGCCGTTATTAATTACATGTTCGGTGTACTGCAACTGCTGCGATATATACCGCTGTCGACTGCCGCCAAGTCCGGCCATTTTAAACGGGGCCCAGCCTTTAACAGCACGCTTATAACCGTACTGCACTATGTGGTCGGCATCGCCGTGTATGTGTAGCAGGGCGGGTTCGTGGTGGTTTATCAGGTTAGTATCTAATACCGCACCGGCAAGGCTTAGTATGCCTTTTATACTATGCGGCGGCAAAGCCGTACTATCGGGCAAGTAGCGGCAGGCGGCTTTGTACAACACACCGGTACACCGGCGCGTGCTATCTATAAACCCCAGTTGCTCGGCCAGTATGGCACCGGCACTGCTGCCGCCTACAAACACCTTGCTTTTATCTATACGGTACGTGTTACCGTGGGCTGCGTTATTTAAAAACCAGTTAACCGCTGCGCGCCCGTCGGCCACGCTCTTCAGTATGTTTTTATACGCACCGGGCTTACTGGCCATACCCAGCAAATTGGTAAGCCGGTACTCTATACTTACAGCTACGTATCCGCGTTGCGCCAGGCTGCGGCACAGAGCCGGCATGCGCTCGCTATAGCGGTTGCCGTGCATAAAGCTGCCACCGTGTGCCAGTATCACCAGCGGGCGCAGTGTAGCGGTATCGCCTACGGGTTGGTAAATATCCATCCACAGCGCCTTGCCTTCGGGGCTGCTGTATACTACGCTATCAATAGCAACACCGGTAAATACTTCATCGGTATAGCGCAGTACACCGGTGGGTGCAGCGTGCAGGTTTATGGCAATACAAAGGGTAACAAGGGCAACAAATAACTTCATGCTGCAAATGTATGAAAGCGGTGGTTGTATTCTTAATGCGATTAATGGTGTAAAGAGGTATTACTTCTATTGCTCAAACACAAAGTTATTGCAGTAGTTATTCTTGTCGGTTACGTTCTGGTGTTTCTCAAAACTAAAGTCGGCCAGTGGCAGGCGCTCCAGCCCGTACAGTACATAGCCCCTGTACCCCAGCCCTTCTAAAAAGCGAAATGTTTCTGTGGCGCGTTGTTCGCCTACATGGCGGGCCTCTATTTCTACCAGTATCCTGGGTTTGTGCTTTTGCAGGGTTGCTATACCTCCCTTCAGCACCCTTAGTTCGTTGCCCTCTACATCAATTTTTAAAAAGGCCGGTGCGGCGTGTAGACGGGCACAATAAGCGTCCAGTGTTTCGGTAGCTACATCTTCGGTAGTGTATTGGGTTGTACTGGCTTTGTCGGCTACAATAGTAGCCCCCGGCGAGCTGCCGGTGCTCACGTTGTTTTGTGGTATATACAGGGTGGTAGTGCCGGCCGTGTCCGACAGCGCAAGGTGCTCGATAGTTACGTTATCCCATTGTAAGCTATGCTTAATGTTATATATGTAGCGGTATAGTTTCAATTGCGGCTCGAAGGCATACACCCGGCCCTTTTTACCTACCTTATTCAGCATGCAGTACAGGTAACCGGCTTTGTGCGCGCCTATATCAAAAACTGTCTGCCCCTGCTGTATAGCAGCATTGATATATGCAATACCGCCGCGGTCGTCTTTGGTGCTGTATCGATAGGCCCTGTAGGCCAGCTTAATACGTTCAATTAATTTCATCTGTATGCGTGGCTGCTTTATTAGTTGATGCCGGTAGTTTTACCGGCCGCTAAAATACTATTTGTCGCTTAGCCGCCTATTGCGCCGGTAGTGTATTCGAAATGCTATGTGATTGTATTAACCAAAACATATTTAATCATATTAATCGCCGTTCAGACAAATGTATTTACCATAAAAACCCGCATATTCGGCGCATGGAACAAACGCACGGGGGCGGGTTACAAAAAACCCTTACGCCCATTATGCTCTGGGGCCTTGGTGTAGGCTACGTAATATCGGGCATGTACTTCGGCTGGAACACTGGCCTAGATATGGGCGGCACACTCGGGCTTGCCATTGCAACTTTCTTTATCCTCATTATGTACATTACGTTTTCGCTTAGCTATAGCGAGTTGGCCTGTGCTATACCCAAAGCCGGTGGCGCGTTCGATTATGCCAGCCGCGCCTTTGGTAAAGATATTGGCTTTGTAGCCGGTATGGCGCAGTGGATAGAGTTTGTGTTTGCGCCACCGGCAATTGCCATAGGTATAGGCTCATATTTTCATATACTGTACCCCAGCATAGATGTATTATATTTTGCAATAGCTTCTTATTTCATTTTTACCACCGTAAATATTTTGGGTGTTAAATTTTCAGCATCGCTGGAACTGGTAATTACCATTATAGCCGTAATTGAATTAACGATATTTGCTGCGCTTACCTTACCACATTTTAAAGCAGAGAACCTACTACTTAAACCGCTGCCCAATGGCATACCTGGCATACTGGCGGCAATACCTTTTGCTATCTGGTTCTTTTTGGGCATGGAGGGCCTTGCTAATGTGGCAGAGGAAACCATAAACCCACAAAAAAACATTACAAAGGGTTTTGTTTACTCGTTAATCACGTTAGGCGTATTAGCGTTTATGACCTTAGGTTCGGCAGTGGGT